>JAGLSM010000020.1 GCA_023135745.1 Spirochaetota bacterium
GCTAATCTCTTTATTAGTAAATCTTATGATAGAGATGTCTTTTGAAATCAAGATTTTTTATCTTAAATTATCATATCCAATTCTGATGAATTCCGGCATAAACTGCTATTACAAGCTTTACTTTATGACAATAAAAATCAACAATAAATTCATATTGCCCTGATGAATATCTGGGTGAAAGGTTTCCCTTCCCTCGCAGGGAAGGGTTAGGGTTAGGTGAGCTAATCCAAATTCTTAAGCGCCTCATTAATTGATTTATCAATCTCAAGATCCTGATTAAATAATTCTTCATCATTTTTTGGAGCCTTTATTAAATAAAGCAGAAATTCAATATTCCCCTTGGTTCCTTTAATCGGTGAAAAGCTTAAGCCGGCAGGTTGTCTCCCGTATTTTTCTGCTTCAGCTATAACGGATGTTAAAACATTTTTATATACCTGATTATCTCTTACAATACCACCTTTCCCGATATTTTCTTTACCTGCTTCAAACTGAGGTTTTACAAGAATAATAGAGAAAGGAATATCGAGTGTCTTGAAAACAGCATCAAAAATTTTTACAACCGAAATAAATGATACATCCATGGTAAGCAATACAGGCAAATCAGTAAATGATTCTTTAGTTAAAATCCGCGCGTTTGTTTTTTCCATGACTACAACACGGTTATCTTTCCGTAGTTTGTAGTCAAGCTGATTTGTACCGCAGTCAACAGCATACACAAGGGAAGCACCTTTTTCTAGAAGACATTGGGTAAATCCACCTGTTGAAGAACCTACATCAATACATACTCTGTCTTTAACCGGTACATTAAATAGTTTTAGCGCTTTTTCTAACTTATAATAACCTCTTGAAACCGCAGAATCCTTCGATTTAATGGTTATATTTTTTATATCCTGTTCATCTATCATCAGTGAAGATTTTGTAACCTGATTAGTTAAATGATATACTTCACCGGCCATAATAGCTCTTTTGACCTTTTCTCTGGATGTGAAATGACCAGATTCATAAAGAAGGATATCTATCCGTTTTTTCATTTTGATTTTATCTTTTTATTTTTTTCTTTCTATTTTTGTCTGTTAACGCAAAAGTCTGCAAGCATTTTCAGCTGGAGTGTGTTTTTGGGGAAAATATCCAGTGAGTCTTTGGCTTCTTCAATTATTTTGGCTGCCATTTTTTTTGCCTTTTTTATTCCATAAAGGCTCACGTAGGTTGTTTTCTCGAGACCTTCATCAGAACCAATGGGTTTACCCAGTATCTGTTCATCACCTTCAACATCCAGAATATCATCCTCAATTTGAAAAGCAAGTCCAAGATTCCTCCCGTATAGAGATAGGGCGTCTATCTGTAAATCAGCCGCGGAATTAATTATTCCGGGAATTACAACTGATGCTTCAATTAATGCACCTGTTTTATGTCTATGTATAAAATCAAGATCTTCCGCGTCCGGAGATTTTTTTTCAGCCATTAAATCCGCAGTCTGACCTGCGACCATTCCAAAAAATCCGGAACACACAGCAAGCTTCCTTAAAACCTTTTTAAGAGCATCGGCATTAATATCCAAAAGAGATATTAAACTCATTACTTCGGTTAGAAGCGCGTCTCCGGCAAGAATTGCTGTTGATTCTCCATACTTAACATGACAGGTTGGAAGACCTCTTCTTAAATCATCATCATCCATAGCAGGCAAATCATCATGAATTAATGAGTAAGTGTGTATCAATTCAACAGCAGCAGCAAAGGGCATAACAAGTTCAGGATCAGAATCAAACAGATCATTTACCAGGAGAGCCAGTACAGGCCGAAATCTTTTCCCGTTGGAAAAAAGAGAATATTTTGAAGCTTCTATCAAATTCCTGGGATATCTCTCTTCAAGATTGAAGGAATTAAAATATTTTAAGAGATAAGCTTCAACCATCCCCGCTTTATGAGTCAGAATCTGATCGATTTCCATCTATTTCTACCTTTTTCATAAAACTGTACATTTCTGAGGCTTTTCCTGTTGAAGGATCAATCTCACAGACCGCCGCGCTGATATATGCATCTGAATATGCAACTTCAAATCTGGAAGGCATCCCTGTAATAAATTTTCTGATGATTATTTCCTTTTTTACCCCTATTATCGAGTCAATTGGTCCTGTCATTCCCAAATCTGTAATAAAAGCAGTTCCCCCCGGGAAAATTCTTGCATCTGCAGTCTGCACATGAGTATGTGTCCCAAAAACCGCGCTAAGCTTGCCATCCATATAATGTATCATAGCATTTTTCTCAGATGTTGCTTCCGCGTGAAAATCGAGAATTTTAACATTTATTCCCTCTTTATTCATCCGCTCAGCCTCTTTATTAACCGCCCTGAATGGACAGTCAAAGGCCTCCATATAAACTCTACCGATAGCATTTATTACACCTATCTTTATTCCATTATACTCAAAAACAGCGCTGCCCTGACCGGGAGCTGATTTAGGAAAGTTTATAGGTCTTATAAGACGTTTTTCAGAATTTATTATTTTGAAAACTTCTTTATTACGCCAAATATGATTACCGGATGTTAAAACATTAATTCCGTAAGAATAAAGCGCTGAAGTAATTTTTGGAGTAACTCCAAAACCGCCGGCAATATTTTCTCCATTTGCAATTACAAAATCAATCCGATGTTCTTTTAAGAGTCCTGCAAGACTTAAAAACAAAGCCTGCCTTCCAGCCTTACCTATTATATCCCCAATAAATAAAAATCTCATTTAATATAATTCCTAGGATGCGTACTCAACTACTCTTGTCTCCCTTATAACCGAAACTTTTATTACCCCCGGATATTTGAGTTCATCCTCAATCTTTTTAGATATTTCCCTTGCAAGAATTTTTGCCTCATCATCATTTACTATATCGTTTTGAACCATTACCCTGAGTTCTCTTCCTGCTTGAATTGCAAATGATTTTTCAACACCCGGAAAACTGTTTGAAATTGCTTCCAGATTTTCAAGCCTCTTTATATAGCTCTCCATTGTCTCCTTACGTGCTCCGGGTCTCGCCGCTGATATTGCATCTCCTGCCGCAACAAGTATTGCCTCGATACTGGTCGGCTCTTTATCCCCATGATGCGACGCAATCATGTTAACTACTTCAGGAGTCTCTCCTGCCAGTCTTGCCATTTCAGCGCCAACCAGGGCATGTCCGCCTCCGCCTTCAACATCACTGCCCTTCCCGATATCATGCAGAAGACCTCCGCGTATTGCAAGGTTAACGTTTCCTCCAATTTCTCCGGCAAGTATTCCGCATACATTGGCCACTGTCTTGGAATGATAAAGAACATTCTGAGCATAACTGGTTCTGTATTTAAGACGTCCAAGGTGTTTTACTAAATCAGGATGCATGCCATGAACGCCCAGGTCAAATACAACCTTTTCACCTTCTTCTATGATGATCTGATTAATTTCCCGTTTTACCTTACCCACAATCTCTTCAATCATGGCAGGATGTATTCTTCCGTCGGTAATAAGACGTTCCAAAGATATCTTTGCAACTTCCCGTCTGACCGGGTCAAAACATGAAATAACAACAGCCTCAGGAGTATCGTCAATTATAACATCAACACCGGTTAATACCTCAATCGCTCTTATATTACGGCCTTCTCTCCCGATTATTCTACCCTTCATCTCATCATTTGGAAGCGCAACAGAACTTACTGTTGATTCAGATACAACTTCAGGTACAGACCTCTGTATTGTAGAAACTATTATTTCCTTTGCCTTACGTTCGGCAGTCTGTTTGGCTTCAGTCTCAATCTTATTGATAAGTTTGTTTGCGGAATGCTTCGCGTCTTCTTTAAGGTCAGTGATCAGCATTTCCTTTGCTTCCAGGGCAGTCATACCTGAAAGATTTTCCAGATCTTTTTGAAATTTTTTCTGTGCCTCTTTATTGTCCTCAAATTTTTGCTCAAGTACTTTTTCCTTAGTCAGGAGTGTTTTTTCCCTTTTCTCCTGATCGCTTAATTTTATATCCAGATTCTCTTCTTTCTGAAGATTTCGTTGTTCAAGTTTGGTAATCTCAGCTTTTCTCTCTCGGGTTTCCGTTTCAAATTTTGATTTTTCTTTTAAAAGCTCATCCTTGGTATCAAAAATCGCTTCTCTCTTAATTGAGTCAGCGTCTTTCCTGGCTTCATCTATCAGATACTTAGCCCTCTCCTCAGCTGATGACAGCTGAAATTTCGCAATATATCTTCTTATTAGATAACCAACTAAAAGACCAACAGCAAGAGTTGGTAATATGTATAATAAAGCGTTCATGTCCGTATCCTCCTTATATAAAATTAATGATTATTCCACTGTAACACTTTTTGCCAAATTTCTGGGCTGGTCAACATCACATCCCCGCTCAACTGCGATATAATAAGACAAAAGCTGTAGAGGAATAACAGACAATATAGGCGAAAGAGCTTCCAAGGTAACCGGAACCCTTATTACATAATCTGCTATTTTATCGATAGTCTTATCATTTTCACTTGCAATGGCTATGACCCTTCCCTTACGCGCCTTTACCTCATGAATATTACTTATCAACTTGTCATACACTCCATATTGAAGAGCAAGAACCACAACAGGCATATCCTCATCAATCAATGCTATGGGTCCATGCTTCATTTCAGCGGCAGGATAACCCTCAGCGTGTATGTATGAAATTTCTTTTAACTTTAATGCCCCTTCAAGGGAAACAGGAAACTGAATACCCCTACCAAGGTACAAGAAATTTCTTTTTGAAGAAAATTCCAGAGCAATTTTTTTTATATCTTCACTCTTTTTATAAATTTTCTTAACCAGTTCAGGCAGCTTCATAAGAGCCTTCAGGTATTCTATTCCTTTTGTTCCGGAAATTTTTCCTGTTCTGCCGAATTTTATAGCAAGCAGAAATAATGCTGTAACCTGTGAAGTAAAAGCCTTTGTTGAAGCCACTCCAATTTCAATACCTGCATGAATATACATACCGCAATCTGTTTCTCTTGCGATTGCACTGCCTATGACATTGGTAATTCCAAGAACGGTACAGCCTCTCATCTTTGCCTCTCTTAATGCCGCGAGAGTATCTGCCGTCTCCCCTGATTGAGATATAACTATTACAAGGTTATCCTTTGTTAAAACAGGATTACGGTATCTGAATTCAGACGCATATTCAACCTCTGTAGGAATACCGGCAAGCTCTTCAAAAAGATATTCGCCGACAAGAGCGGCATGCCATGACGTGCCGCAGGCTGTTATGGTTATTTTTTTGTAATCCTTAAGTTTGTCCTCTATCTGGGCAAGTCCTCCAAGCTTTACAATACCCTGCTCAGGCAGAAGTCTTCCACGAAAACAATCATTAATAGTTTTATCCTGTTCGTATATCTCCTTAAGCATATAATGGTCATAACCGCTTTTTTCAATACGGCTCATTTCAATCTGAATCTCTTCAACATCCTTGTTTATTTCCACATGCTCGAGATTGTAAGTATGGTATGAGTCAGCATTTAAAACCACAATTTCGCCGTCGCTTAGATAAACAGCTTCAGAAGTATAAGCGCCAAGGGCAGATGCATCAGAAGCAAGAAGCATCTCGTTTTCACCAATTCCAACAATTAATGGCGAACCGTTCTTTGCTCCTACAAGAACCCCCGGCTTATCAGCCGCAATAACAGCAATACCGTAAGTTCCTTCAACATTTTTTAAAGCGCTTGAAACAGCTTCAAATAAATCACCATCCTTATAATATTTTGAAATAAGATGAACAAGAACTTCAGTATCTGTTTCAGAAGAAAATTTAAATCCTTCCTCAATCAGAACCTCTCTGAGGTGTTCATTGTTTTCAATTATCCCATTATGTACAACCGCAATTTTCCCATCATTTGAAACATGAGGGTGGGCATTCTGAACAGAAGGAACCCCATGAGTTGCCCATCGGGTATGACCTATTCCACAGGAAAATTTATCATCAACCTTTGAAAGAAGCTTTTCAAGCTCAACAATTTTACCCTTGCTTCTAAACACCTTTAAATTTTTCTGATTTTCTTTACAAAGAGCAAGACCTGCCGAATCATAGCCTCGGTATTCAAGACGTTTTAACCCGCTGATAAGAAGGTTATGAATATTTTTATCACCAATATAACCAACAATGCCGCACATATTAACACCTAATAAAGAATTTGAAAAATAAGGAAGATTAAAAAAAATAATTACAGACAATCACTAGGCAGATTATACTGCATTTAATTTATAGATACTGTTTATAATGAAATTTGGTGAAATATAAGTCAATTTATAACCAACTATCATTATGTTATCTCAAACAGCGTTTAAACACTGGTAATTATCTTGTAATACTTCCAAAGCTACTATCACTATAACTGATAAAAACTATTAAAACAAGATTTTTTAGTCAAGATTTTTTACTTAATGGAAATAATTTTAATTTAAAAAGAACCTCTTCTGTTGAAATACCCAGTTTCGCGGCAATTTCTTCGGGAGAAAGATTCTTTTTTGAAAACTGACTGATCTTCTGGTTTATACTCTTTACAGATTTTTTCCTTTGAGACCTAATGGCTTTCTTTTTAGCAGGCTTAGATTCCAAGGCGTTTTCATCCATTAAAACTGAATTCTGATACAATTTTGCTGCAATCCCACCGGTTATGGAAGGCTGTACTTTACCTGCTTCTTTTTTTGACACAAAAACAGGTTTGGAAACTTTTAAAAGTTCATACTTTTTTAATAATCCCTCAAGTAAAAGAATCTGCTTTTCAGCTTTTTCTGAAATAGGCTTCAATCTATCAAGCCTGTCATCCAGAAGATCAATATTTCTGTCAGCTGTTTGATTAAATGTAGTTAAAAGCTCATTCATTTCCTTTTCTACATTCTCAGGCAGTCTTTTTGACTCGAGAACAGCAATTCTCTTTGAAAATACCCTGTAAACAAAAAGAATAAAAAATATATTAAGTACAACTACAATCATTATCTGCATATTTTTTTACCGTTTAGTATCAATTAAATGACCCTTGTCTTCATCGTCTTCTGAGGAAAAGCCATTATCAAGTTCTTCACCCTTATAATCTCTTTTATGTTTATTCTTGTATTTTCTATTAGGATTCTCTTTTCTATTCTTAACAGATGAATCCTGATTATTCGTTTCTTGAGTCTGATTAACTGTTGATTCGGCTTGTTTGGAATTCTTGTTCATTTCAGCACTGTGATGAGCCTGTTCAATTTGATGCTGTAATTTTATATGCTGCTGCGACTTTGCAACTTCATTTAGATGGCTTAGATTAACCTGCAGATCTATAGGCCTGAACGTCATCTTCTTGCTATTTTCCCAATTTCTTCATATTCTTCATACGGGTTAACCTTTATATTTCCAGCTTCCTGTACAAAAGTAACAAATTTGAAATTATCCTTCACATCTAAAGTAGCATTTTTTACAACTATTCTCGCGCCGGGATGAACCATCTTCGAGGCACAAATTCGCCCTTTACTTTCTATTACATTAAGATATGACCTTATTTCGTTTATCTCTTCGTTCACCTCTTCAAGCTTTTTGTTAATTAAGCTGTTTGTTGCTATGTACTTCTCAAGCATTTTTTCTTTTTCTTCAGGAAGTGAACCGGTCCCCTTGATATTCTTAAGAGTAATAATATCCTTGGAGAGCTTTTTCTGTTCATCAAACGCTTCTCTTTTTTCCTCTTCAAGAAAATTAAGTCTTTCTCTGGATTTAGGATCTATTCCAACCTCAACAATTGTTTCGGTTGAAACCTTTGATCCTATTTCTTTCGCATTCACCTCTTCTCGGGCTCTTATCTTCCCTCCAACTACCATAGCTCTTTTACCTATACACAATACTCGTCTGCCTGCATCAACACGCGAATGCATAATAGCCTCATATACAAGAACATCCCTGCCGGCACTTATTTTTGCGTGTTCTATAAATTTTGCAATAATATCACCTCCGGCTTTTATCTCTGCCGCATCTTTGCCGAGAACACCTTGTTTTATATGTATATCCCCCTCAGCTTCTACATTTGCCTTACCAACTGAACCCCTTATCTCTACATTCCCGGCTGCTTTAACTGAAAAACCGTCCTCAATACTTCCTGTTATAATGACAGTACCCAGAAATACTATATTTCCTGTTTCAAGAGATACATCACCATGCACTTCATAAACAGGTTCCACACTTATCTTTTGATTCAAAAAAACAACCTGCCCATTAATTTCAGATACAACTTCAAGTCCGTCTTCAGATAATTGCGCGTTTTTACCTGCTAAAAGCGGAATATTGTTCCCAGGTTTAGCCTCAAGACGTTTATTTGTAATTGTACGCCCCGGAGAACCCATTGTAGAAGGTTCCTTTGTTGCAAGGATCTGACCTACAACTACATTTTGTACTAAATCAAGCTTGCGGTAATCTACAGTACCATCTTCTTCCTCTTCAAAATGCACATCCTCTTTATTAAGCCTGAAATTATAAGTTATTACTGCATCTTTGCCGTTATCAGCCGGTTTACCTTTCCCTACTATTGTAGGGGTATTATATATACCGTTATCCAGCATATTTCTTATTGAATCTTCCAGGATACCATACTTGACACCCTTTAGTTCAAGATGCGAAATAATATCCTCAACTTCCAGCACCCTTCCAAATTTTAAAGGGGCTGTGACAACCGCAAATGCTTTCATCTCATCAGGAGTAACCTCTATTGAAACTTTTGAATCGTACTCTTCATGAGGCTGCCAGTTACCTATCTTTACCTGTTCTCCTGTTTTTTCAGATATAGCCTGCTCAATCAGACTTCTGTCATAATTGCTGATGTTCTTCATAAATAACTCGCTATTCAGCTGTTCCTGAGTTGCAGGAATACCGCTTCCCTTTGGCGGAGAGACTATTATAAATATACCGGACTTCCTTACTACTACTTTTACTTCACCGTTTTTATCAACCGGCTCATACTCTATATCTTTTGGATGAGCAAATCCGGGAAATTCCTCTTCACCGGTAGATGCACCTTCAAACTGGTTCATCTGCACAATTGGATTTACAGCTTTACCGATCAATAGTTTAAAAGGTTTACTTCCAATTCCCAATATGCCTTTTGAGCCATGCTGGATTATTTCATAATCAAGATTCATTATACTTTCACCGAGGACATCGCTGCCGCGTTCAAGAGCTTTTTTTAAGGTTTTAGATATCACAACTATACGCCCGTCAGATGTGCCGTAAACATCTCGCGGGGCATTGCTCAATAATCCCTTATCATCAGATTGATTTGCAGAAACTTTTTTATTGCCGTCTTGAGCAAGCATCTCTTTTAAACGATCCATTATGATACCACCACCATGTAAGAATTAATACGCTTTTAAAACACATTAAATTTATCGGTATTTCAATTAAAAATAAAAGACGAGATGTTTAGGTTACCAAACTGGTTCTGACTTTATCCAATTTGGCACGCAATCTGAGAATTGCCTTGGTGTGAAGCTGAGATACTCTTGATTCTGTAACATCTAGAATCTTTCCAATTTCTTTCAAGGTTAGATCCTCATAATAATACAGAATAAGTACCTTTTTTTCCTTTTCGGGCAGATTGATTATTACTTCATAAATAATCTTTTTTATTTCTTCTCTTTCAACAATTATATCCGGATTGAGGCTTGAAGGACTCTCTATTGTGTCCGCTACTGAAATTTTGTCATTATCATCGCCCAAGTACCAGACATCACTCAATGACAATACAGATGATCCGCTGATTTTCATTACAAGATTATGAAAATCATTTATTGAGATACCCATTTCTTCCGCAATTTCATCATCCTTAACTGTACGTCCAAGCTTATTCTCCATAGAGCCTATGAGTCTTTCAAGATCCTTGGCTTTCTGTCTAATACTTCTAGGCACCCAGTCTATCGATCTTAGCTCATCATATATTGCACCGCGAATACGGGTAACCGCGTAAGTTTTAAATTTAATTCCACGACGCGGATCGTATTTTTCAATAGCATCCAAGAGTCCAAAAACACCATAACCAATAAGATCTTCAAACTCTATATTATTCGGAAGACCTATTGCCACTTTTCCGGCTACATATTTGACTAGCGGAGCATATTTTTCGGCAATGAACTCTCTAATTAGCTTATTTTTGGTTTTAAGGTAATCAAGCCACAGCTCTTCCTCTTCAACTTCCTTAAAACCTTCTTTTATCTTGTATTTGTTCTGCACAAACTTCCTCCACAGCTCACAGAAAAAGGCATATTTACATCAGTTTCTTATAAAAATGTTAAAAAATCAAGTAAAAATCAAATATATTATACTTTTAAAAATTTATTCGTCTCTTTTCATCATTGTTCTTATTGCTTTAGCATAATCGTCAGGCTCATTTGGAAATTTCTTATCGTCTACTATTAAATATTTCCCTTCAACCTTGGGTTTTGTTTTTGATTTATTCTCAACAATCTTAGCAGTACGTCCATGAGCCTCTGCTTCTTCTAATGAAACATGACTAATGCTCCCATGATCAGTCTTTCCTTCATGACTAAATTCAGTTTTAGTATCTTTAAAAGGTGTATCACTTACAGTATAATCAACTCCTATACCGGCTGAAGATTCCAGAGTTTCCTTTTTTGAAGAATTTGCATTATCAGAACTCTCCATATCCCATATATCCGGTAAAACTTTTTCTAGAATTTTGGCAATTACGATTCCAAGAATTCCAAGCATTGTTGTAAACAAAATAGATCTGAATAAAAGTGTTAATAAAGCAACTCCTCCAAAAAGCCCCGCAAAAAAAGTAAGAATAAAGGTTATACCTGCAGCAGTTCCACCTATAATTAAACTTTCACGAGACAGGAAATCGCCCATAGAACCCTACTCTTCATTTTTATAAAAAGAAAAAAAGCTTTTCATGAATTTTTTCATGCCGCCTGTTTTTTCTTCTATTTGGATATTTAAAAGCCTTTTAACAAGATGATCAACACATATTGAAGCTCTATTCCGTGAAGATACCATAACAAAAGGTTTTTGTTTTATTACCGATTTTGATACAATCTCATCTTCATAAACAAACCCTAGATTTTCAACTTTCATATTTAAGAACTGACCGGCAATATTAATTACACGGTCGGAAACCTGTCTGGCTTCCCCAATGTCACGCACCCTGTTAACAACAAGCTTAATATCCACCTGACTTGATTCAGCTGACATTGATTTAATAATTCCGTACGCATCTGTAATAGATGTCGGCTCGGGTGTTGTTACAATAATTGCCTCATCAGCCGCCATTACAAATGAAAGAACATTTCTTGAAACACCTGCCCCTGTATCAATTATAACAATATCTGCCTCAGAAAGATCTGCCAGGTTTTCAATAAAGACATTTCTCTGAGCATCCTCCATATCAGCCAGTTTCGCGAATCCGGAGGCTCCGGCAATTATTTTGATTCCCTGCGGAGTATCTATCATAATTTCTGAAAGCTTTTTCTGACCCTTTAAAACATGATACAAATTATATTTTGGAATAATCCCCAGAATAATATTTACATTAGCCAGCCCAAGATCAGCATCCATTACAATCACTTTTTTACCTTCTTTGGCAAAAAGAATGCCCATATTAATAGCAAGATTGGTTTTTCCTACACCGCCCTTACCGCTGGCGATCGCTATAATTCTTGTAGTTCTCTCCTTTTTCACAGAAGTAGAAACAAGAGTAATTTTCTTCTTTTTTTGAACAGCAAGTTGACGAAGATTGGATGCTTGATCCATGTCTTCCCCCTTATCTTATATTTAGGAACAACTATTCTCCTAAACAACCTTGAATTTCCCAAAACCGTCTGGTTATTTCATGACAGCAATTACATTCAATACGTCAGAATTTCTTCAGGGTTTTTA
>JAGLSM010000200.1 GCA_023135745.1 Spirochaetota bacterium
ATCCGATGAATTAAGGGACAGCCTGCATCCGTGCAATCCGTGTTCTATCGCCCATTTAAACACCTCCGACCCCACTTTTGGCATCATCCAAAGCAGTATTCCCTTAACTTCCGACCCGAAAATTCGATAATCAAAGAAAAGGACAGGAATTGAAGCTTAAAACTAAATCATCCGGTAATCCCTATACTTCCAGACAACTAATAGCATATATAGGAAATAAGCGCAGGCTTCTACCCCTTATCAAAAAGGCGGTAAAAAACTGTCTCGGTAATATAAATAAAGATCACACATTCACTGATTTTTTTGCAGGAAGCGGATCAGTATCCAAACTGGCAAAATTAATGGGTTTTAATGTCATATCAAACGACTGGGAAACATACTCGTCAATCCTGAACTCCGCCTTCCTCGAAACAAATCAGGATGAATTAAACGACATGTTCAAAAACCATGGAGGAATTAAAGTTCTACTAAAAAAACTAAATTCACTGCGGAATCCCTCTGAAAATGAAAAATACATTTCAAAGTACTATTGCCCAAAAAACACAGAGACAGCCGACCCTGATGAGGAAAGACTCTTTTATACAAAAGAAAACGGATGCAGGATAGATGCTATTCGCGAATGGATAGACATAAACTACCCTCTGGATAAAATAAATGACACAGAAAAAAAAGAGCGAAAACTCCTCCTTGGCCTTCTTATCTATGAGGCGGCAACTCACTCAAACACTTCAGGAGTATTCAAAGCTTATCATAGAGGATACGGCGGAAGGGGAAAAGACGCTCTTTCAAGAATCATGTCACGCATTGAACTTGAATACCCCGAACTTATAAACGGCTCAGCAAAAACCTATAATATGGACGCATCCAGGCTCGCAGAAAAACTCCGCGATGAAAAACAAAATATAACTATTGCCTATCTCGACCCGCCGTACAACCAGCACCAGTATGGATCAAACTACCACCTGTTAAACACAATCGCGTTAAATGATAAGCCGGCAATAAACAGCAAATTTTTTATAAATGGAAAAAAAGTCTCTAAGTCCGGAATAAGAAAAGACTGGATAAATACAAAATCAAATTACTGCTACAAGGAAAAAGCCTTAAAATCATTTGAAAATCTAATTGAAACCATAGAGGCTGATCACATCCTTATATCTTACAGCACAGAAGGAATAATCCCCTTTAACAAGATGCTTGAAATTCTGGGAAAAAAAGGGAAACTGGACATTACCCTTTCAAGCTATACACGATACCCTGGAGGAAAGCAGGCACTCACATCAACAGTAAAAAACATAGAATTCGTTTTAATGGTGGATACAAAAAAAATAAACACTGAAAAAGACACTATGAGAATTTACAAAACTCTTAATCTTGAAAAAATGAAAATCCTTCTGGATAAAACAATCAGCCCCGAAGCCCTTATCAATGAAGGATTTTTTGTAAGCGATGTAAAAAAAATACATGAAAACCTCGTATTTTCAAAACAGCTGGATAAAAAAAATAAAGTAGTAATTGAAATAAGCGACTTTAAGAGAATAAAACAATGCTACCTGATATCCGGAAATCAAAAAGAATTATTAGATGCAATTTCTGAGGATAATTTTAAAACACTGATTACCTGTCTTGAAAGGCTGACATCCATAACAAGAGAAGAAGAATTGCAGGTTACACTGTATATGATAAACTATCTCAATGAAATGAAACTTATGGAGGCTATGCTTACAAAGCTGCCCGAACTTCAGCATCTCATTAAAAAATTTAATGATAAAAAAGCTTATAGAATATCCCTTCTCTACATACTTAAAATTCTGGACATTCTTGACAGAATAAAACAAGGGTCAAGAGATTTAACAGATAATAATAAATTCAAAAGGTTTCTCAACAACATGCAGAGAATCATAAGCATCAAACTTGCGGTGAAAAATGACACGTATGAAGGCAGTAAAGAAATCCGGGAATTAAAAAGAAGAATAAATCTGGAATCTCAAAAACTCCTCAATACAAACTAAGTTATATTAATCCCGATTCGATCACGTCGGGATTAATATCCTTTTATTTTTCCATCTTTTGATTAAATTTAAAATACTAAAACACAATCAAAAGTGGAGATGATTAATGAACTTAATATACATGGGCGCCGGTTTTGTAGGAGCGTGTTCCGCTGCAGTATCAGCTGACTCCGGACATAATGTACTTGCATACGATATTAATAGCGATAGAATCTCAAAACTGTCCTCAAAAGACCCTGCAATTATAAATGGATGCCTGCATGAAGAAGGTTTAGCAGAACTAATAATAAAATACAGCAATACATTAAAATTCTCAACCGATCACAAGCTCCTGACAGATTCTCTGGAAACTTGTGACGCGGTTTATATGTGTCTGCCTACACCTGAAAAGCCGGACGGATCTTCCGATCTTAGCGCTTTTAAAAAAGCAACAACAGATCTTGCAATTCTAATGTCAAAACGGAATAATAAAGAACAAAGCAAACATATAATTATTATAAATAAAAGCACTGTCCCCATCAGAACAATTGATCTCACAAAAAAGATCATGAAAGAAAACGGAGCTGAAAATTTCGGAATTGCGTCAAATCCTGAATTTCTTGTAGAAGGACAAGCCATATACGATTCAATCCATCCAACAAGGGTCGTAATCGGAGCTGAAAGTGAAAAAGATTTTAAAATAATCAGAAAGATTTACCAGAGATTCTACGATTCACCCAACATAACTTATATCGAGATGAATCCATATGAGGCTGCCGCTACAAAACTTCTCGCGAATTCTGCTTTGTTCGCAAAAATAGCCTATACATATGCCGTTGCCGGACGTGCCTGTGAAGTCTTTCCCAATATGACCTATGAAAATATCAGAAAAGGTCTCGCGACTGATCCAAGAATCGGGAAATGGGGCCTTTACAACAGCCTGTACGCGGGAGGAAGCTGTCTTATCAAGGATGCCCAGTCTCTCTCATATCAGCTTGAGAAGGAGGGGGTAAATACAGATTTTTTACATCAGGTATTAAACGCAAACGACTATCAACTGTCACACTTTATTGAAAGAGCTGAAACAGAAGCCGGATTTTCATTTAACAACAAAACTATTGCTGTATTAGGCCTCTCTTTTAAACAGGATACAAACGATATCAGACATTCAGGAGCAATTGGTGTAGTTAAATCCCTCCTCGGTTCAAATGTTAAGGAAATCAAAGCTTTCGACCCTGTAGCAATGGAAGATTTTAAAAAGCTTTTTAATACAGATGATAATGAAATTAACAGCAAAATAAGCTACCATAAAACTCCGGACGAAGCTTTAAAAGAAACTGACTGTCTTATTTTATGCACTGACTGGCCCGCATTCAGAACCATTGCTGAAACAGCCATGAAAATAACCAAGCCTCCATATCTTATAATGGACGGAAGAAGGATGCTTGCTCATAACTATGATGAATTAAGTGAATCAGGATACACGATAATTGCTATTGGTTCACCATTAATCGGAAAAAATTTTGGAGAAATAAAATGAGAGTATTAGTAACCGGCGGAGCAGGATTCATAGGAAGCCACCTTTGTGAATACCTCCTTAACAAGGAGGAAGAAGTAATCTGCCTTGATAATTTTTTCACAGGCTCTAAAAAGAACATTGCCCATTTAATGAGCAATAGTAATTTTGAACTAATACGTCATGATATTGTAAAACCCATAACTATAGAAATCGACCATATTTACAACCTTGCGTGTCCGGCATCTCCGGTACACTATCAGTATAATCCCCTAAAAACAATAAAGTGCAGTACAGTCGGCATGGTCAATATTCTTGGTCTGGCAAAGAGATGCAAAGCACGTATACTTCAGGCCTCCACTTCGGAAGTGTATGGAGATCCTCTCGAACACCCTCAAAATGAAAAATACTGGGGACACGTAAATCCTATTGGTATTCGTTCATGTTACGATGAGGGAAAAAGGGTCGCGGAAACCCTATGTATGGACTATAAAAGGCAAAATAATCTCGATATCAGAATAATAAGAATTTTCAATACATACGGCCCAAGAATGCAAAAAGATGACGGAAGGGTTGTTTCGAATTTCATTGTTCAGGCACTGCAAAATAAACCATTGACAATATACGGTGAAGGACAGCAGACCAGATCATTTCAATACGTATCGGATCTAGTAGAAGGAATGTATAAAATGATGAATCAGGATGGATTTTACGGTCCTGTAAATCTTGGAAATCCCGATGAGTTCTCAATCATGGAACTGGCAGAAAAAGTAATTGAAATGACAGGTGCCAAGTCCAAAATTGAATACAAAGAACTTCCAAGCGATGATCCCCAAAGAAGGCGCCCCGACATAAGTCTCGCGAAAGAAAAATTATCCTGGCAGCCGGTTGTTAAACTGGAAGATGGGCTAAAAAAGACTATTGAGTATTTTAAGGGACAAATGTAGATACGTTGCATGCAACGTATTTACGCGGATAGGATAGGAACGCAGATTTAATCCCAATTCTTTTTATCGGGATAACGGATTTTTATACTGACAGACT
>JAGLSM010000201.1 GCA_023135745.1 Spirochaetota bacterium
AATTTTGCGGGATATCTATCGCCTCCCCTTTTTCTCTGAGAATAGAAGCGCATGCAGAATGAAAGGTGCGTATTAAAATACTGTGAGAAGACAATTGTGTTAGTTCTGCGACTCTTTTTCTCATCTCTTCAGCGGCCTTGTTCGTAAAGGTTACTCCTAGAATCTCTTTAGGTCTCATAAGGCCTTCATTGATACCGTAGGCGATTCTATTAGTAATGACCCTTGTTTTACCGCTTCCGGCTCCGGCAGCAATCAGGAGCGGGCCTTCATAGTACTTAACCGCTTCTATCTGTTTATCATTCAGGTTTTCCAGGATTTGATTTGCGTCAGGCATTTATAAATAGTAGTTAAAGAACAGGTCATCCATCAAGAAAAAGATACATGTTCAAAACTCAAATGTGGAAATAATTGACAAATGGGTTTAATTAGAGTATAAATTTAAAATACAATAAGGAAAGAAAATGAAAATAATTGAAAATCCAAGTATTGTGTTGTTAGGCATGTGGAATTTAGGCATTTTACAACCTAAATGGTTTATTGATGAATTTCCAGACATTATTAAAGAAAAAGAAATACCTTTTGAAGTCAATATTCAAATAAATGCGTTGCGATTTACAATAGACGATGGGAATATCCAGATAAACCCTATGCCAGACAAGCTTATTATAAGAAAAATAGATGGAAATACAGCTGTATTGGATAAAATAATAAACTTAACAAAAGGGATTGTTAAGAAACTCCCGCATACACCAATAACTGCTATTGGTCACAATATTGGATACGAATTAGAGGAAAGTGAAGAATTTGGAATAGAAGGAATTAATCAATATCAGGAATATGAAGATAAATACAAAGAATTTTATTCTGAAGCTGTTTTATTAAATAATAATATAAAACATTCAATTTCTTTCACAGATTTTACTGTAAATATTAATTATCAGATTGATAGGACAAAAAAAAATATTGGATTTAATTATAATTATCCAATAAAAGATAGAAAAACTATTGAAAATGCAATTGAGAATCTAAAAATGAACATTGTAAAGTCAACTGAATTGTATGGAAGGGTAGTAAAAAATGTCAGATAGTCTTGCTTTACCAATAGAAGCACTATATGAGGGACCTATGGGATATTTTCAAACAGAAGAAAAAGATACATTTTCTGATAAAGACTGTAATGATTATCCAAGTCAAAATATGGATGTGGTAATTGATCGAAAAAATATAGAAAGAATATATAGAATGGATTTCCCAAAAGAATGGGAAAAAGAAAATATTGCAAAACCTAATATTAGTTGTAAAGAATCTGCTGAAAAAATCATTACTGATTTATTTAAAAAATATCATTTTTTACCGGATAGAATCGCTCCTGCTATTGAAGAAGGGATCTTTTTTAATTATAAAAACATGGCAAATGATAAGGAAATCTATATTGAAGTCTACAATACATTAGAAGCAGTTGGCGCAGTTGTTCAAAACAAAAAAACACTCAAATGCTTGGATATAATAAATGATGATTTTTCAGAAATTTTTAAATCTTTTGTCGAGATGTAAAGTTCCGGAACATCTACGCATTAATTCAAGAAAGAAATTAAATAATTCTGAGTTTAAAGATGAAGACAAGCTGTATAGATCTTATAATAAAGATCAGACTGATGAAAAAGGTGATATTAGAATTGAAATAATAAGATTTCCTGATATGTCTTGCAATTGGGATAGATTTTCGGTTCCGATTGATATAGTTGAACATCGTGAAAATGGAAATAAAAATGATGGTTGTTATTCATTCACAGTTCTTGTTTCAAGATTTGAAAATATTGCTACACCTGTACATGACCCAAAAGAAGATCAAAAATACCCAAATTATTCTCATGTGGAAGTGCGTATTTTAAAAGCAGGGCAAACTATTCTTGATGAACCCCAAAAAGGTAATAAGTTAAGAAGTAACAGTAAAAAAATGAATTATAGAATTAATATCCAGAATAATCTTTATTATGAAATAAGGATTTAATAATAAAGATACTTACTTCTCTCACGGTTTTTTAATGATGGGATTTGTTATGATTAAGGATATTGCATATTTAGATAAAAAGAGGCAAAATAATATGAATGATAATTCAACTCTTCCTGTAAAAATAATGGATATAATTGAAGAATTAAATGAACAACAGCTTCGGTATTTAAATCACATTATTGTTGACCGTTTAAAATTGATGAGAAGAGCAAAAGCTTTTAAAGCTTTATCAAAATTTAATGTTGGGGATATTGTCTCATTTGAAAACTATGGAGAAATTATTAAAGGACGTATAATCAGAATTAATCAAAAGACAGTTTCAATAATTACTCTTGATCAAAAGAGTAAATGGAATGTTACTCCTTCTTTTTTAAAAAAAGAAAAACATGAAGATGATTTTGAACGTAATGATGAAATAAATACATCCATGTCGTTTATAGATGAAGATGAAATAGAGTTACCTTTTATAAAACCTGCAAATAATGTATCCCGCAATGCTCCATGTCCATGCGGCAGCGGGAAGAAATATAAACACTGCTGCGGGAAATAATAATCAGGACTATATTTACTTGCATTTCCCAAATTCATAATTTAAAATAACAACGTGAAAAAGCTAATACTCCTCATTTATATCTTTGCAGCGATGTCCTTTTCTTACTCCCCTGCACTGCCGTTTAATCTTTTAAGGTTGAATGATTCAAAGGATATTATTTTAAAAAAAGTCTCGGTTCACGGTCTTGAAAGAATGGAGGATAAGGAGTTTTTTGAAAAAATATATAAACTTGATTTTCCTTCAGAGAAAAAAGTCTGGGAAGTAAACGCGGCATTTAAGAGAGTTATTGATTCGGGTTATTTTACATCTGAAATAAAGGTTATTTATTCCAGAGAAAAAGAGGACAATACATACAGCGTTATGATAAAACTCAATGAGAATCCTGTTTTATCCAATATAAAAATCGGCGGAGACTTTCTTGGGAATCTTGAAGTAATAAATAGAATATTTAAAAAAAATGAAGTTGCGGTAAATAAAACATTTAATGCGAGTCTCATTAGAAAATCTATAAAAGAATTTAAGGAATATTACCAGAATGCCGGGAAATTTTTTTTCCAGGTCCGCTATAAAATAAAGCAGATGACTTCTGTGTCTGAGGGTTGGATAAGCAGGCTTTTAAAAATAACTGACGCACCTAACCGGAATCCGATCTATCTAAAGTTGTATTTTTTTAAAATACCTTTTATCATGGTTAAAAAAATAACAATTAATGGAAATAAAAAGATCAGTGATCAATCAATTAAAAGACTTCTTACCTTTAAAAAAGGACAATTTATAAAAAGCAATAAACCTTTGGCAACCTCCCTTTGGAAACTAAGAAGACTTGGAATATTTTCATATGTTTTTATAGATATTCAACGAGGAGGCCTTCTTAATGAATCTGAAGTTGTAATAAATGTAACAGAGATAGAATCCAGTATTGTAAATACAAGCGCCTCTCTAAATGCCAATAATGAATTCTTTCTTGAAATAGATTATTTTAACTATAGCCTGGGTGGTGGTCTTTCCAGACTGTCCTCAGGAGTAACTTTTGATTTTAGAACAGAAAACCTGAACTATGTACTTTATTATACTATTCCGGATCTTTGGGATGATTATTTTCTTAATTTTCAATTGTTAAAAGAGAGGTTTTCAGAACCTCATAGTGAAATATGGGATCTGTTTACCGAAAAAATAAATTTTAATATAACATTTGGGCGTAAACTTGGTTTGTATTTTTCAACTTATATACTATTTAATAATAATGTTACTGAAATTTTTTATAGCACAATAAGAAGTCCTGAACCAGCTCTTCCTGAAGAGCTTACAAAAAATAAAAAATTTTACGACAGTTATCTGAGTTTTGTTCTAATGATTGACAGTCTCAATGATAATTTCTATCCAACCAGCGGAATCAGAAGTTTTTTAACTTACACTATATCTATGTTTGGTGATTTAGACAAGTATATGAGACTTGATTATAAACTTGAAACATATTTACCGCTTTTCAGCGAATTAACTTTTGTATTTTATTATCATACCGGATTATTGTATACAGATGATCCGGATGTATCCTTGAGACTGGAAGACAAGAGAAGAACTACCGCGCAGGAGGATACAGGATCAGGGCTTGAACAGAAAAAAATAACTACATACTTCATTCTTGAGTTCAGATACCGAATTTTTAATGAATTTGCTTTCAGCATTTTTGCCGAGGGAGGCGGTGCCTGGTCGGAGATTGACAAAGCGGTTTTCCGGGATTTCTCGTATGGGATTGGTATCGGTTTTAGAATCGCGCCAAGACAGCATTATTATGCCCATATTTTTAAATATCCATGGTCAATAAATATTGGATACAACGTAAGTAATAAATATGACGATTCAACTACAATTAATATTGTATCTTCAAGGGATGAGTTTTATTATATAAATCTTCAGGCTTCTTTTTAAAAAATAAAAAAAAGGAATACTATGCGTTGTCCCTATTGTTTTACTGATGAT
>JAGLSM010000202.1 GCA_023135745.1 Spirochaetota bacterium
TATAATGAAAGTATATGATAGGGGAATTGGGTGAATAACTACAAAAAACAAAAAACAAGCCTTGTTGAAAGAGTTGGCGAGGATGGGTCAGTTGAATTTGTCTTTCATGTATTGAGTCCGGATCTTACAGACAGGATCAAATTTGTCATTGAAAGATTGATGAAAAAATACGACCGTCCTGACTTGATTGAGACTGTATTTGCATCAATTATACAGTTAAGTGTCAGCGCAGTTAAAACGAACATGAGGCAGTATTATTTTGGGATTAATTCACTTCTTCCAAAAAATTCACTTGAGCTAAGGCTTGGAAATAACCTGTTAAAAAGAAAACTTAATATAAAAACGATGTTAAACTTTCAGAAAATCGCGTGGGAGTATAATCTATATGTAAAGGTTGTTATGCTTGTTTCATCTACGAGAATTGTGACAATAGTTGAGAATAACGCAAAATTGACTGAGTATGAGGACAGTTGTATTAGGGAGGATTTTATTGCTGCATCCCATTATACATCTTTTATGGATTATTACAGAACAAATGATCATTTAGATGATTTTCAAAGAGCAGATATTGCTCTTGTTACATTTTTATTGAAAGATAAGGGTATTGATCCGCACGCATTTACAATTAATACAAGGACAGATAACTTGACGGTATCAAAGGTGGAATTTCCGATAAAACAGGACACTTCTATCAGTAGAAACAGAAAGGGGTTTGTATAAATGGGGCAAGGCAAAATTTTTAGAAAGAATGATATACTAAAGGCAATTAATTCGGGGAAGCCTCTTGAAATTGACTTTCCCATAATTAATGAATCGATACAGAATGCGCTTCATTTTACCATTGATTCATTGCTGACAAAGTATAAAAAACTGGATCTCCGTGAGGTTCTTTACAGTTCTTTAAAAGAGCTTGTCATTAATGGAGTAAAGGCTAACATGAAGCATTACTTTTTTAAAGAGGCTAATATAAACATAAAGTCGAGAAAATCGCTTATGGAAGGTTACAAGCTTCTAAGGGAAAAGCTGAATATAAAGGAACTTGCTAAATTTGAGGTTATTGCCAAGGAAAATGATCTTGAAATACATGTAACTATTCTTCATTCGAAACAGAGGATAATTCTTCTTGTTGAGAACAACACCCCATTGTCGAAATATGAGGATGAGAGGATACGTAACAAGTTTGATAACGCTTTAAAATATGACAGCCTCGCTGATTTTTTTATTGAAGCCGGTGATGACTTTGAGGGAAGCGGTCTTGGTATAACCATGATTGTACTCATGTTAAAGGGACGGGGCATAGATCCTCACGCCTTTACAATTGATACTCAGGATGAGCAGTCAACTGTCGCTAAAATCGAATTTCCTCTTAAAGCTGGTGTATCTCTCATAAGGAAAGCACAATAATCTAACGTGATGATAAAAAATTAAAAGCAGTCCTGGTATTAACCTCGGCTGCTTTTTTTATATACGTGTCATCTGTTCTATCCTAAATCAGTACTCACAATTTAATGAATATTAATCCCGTGAAGCATGAACAGGCTGTGGATAAGTGCCGGGTTGATTTCATCCATGTATTCCCTGACTGCTTTTACACCGCCGGGCAGTGTATATATTAAAGTATTTTTTATTGTTCCGGCAACTGACCGGCTTAGAAGTGCTGCAGGTATTTTACTTCCATATTTTATCCGTATATGTTCCATTATTCCCGGCAGTTCCTTCTCAAGCATTGGGGAGATGGTGTCTATCGTAATATCTCTTGGTCCGATACCTGTTCCGCCTGTTGTGAATATGATGTCAGAACCTTTTTTTAGGCTTCTTATTATTTCTTTCTTAAGTATTTTTGAATTATCAGGGATCAGTGTGCTCTCATATTTTACATTCCATGGTTTTGATACAAAATATTTTTGTAGTATCTCAGATATTTCAGGTCCGCTTTTATCTTTGTATTCTCCGAGGTAGGCTCGGTCGCTTAAAGTTATAACATGTATTCTTAAAGATGTCGGGAGGTATTCTACTTTGTCATTTGGGTTAATTTTGCCACCCTTTATTACTCTGCAGAAAATTCCTTCCTTCGGCATTACGCAGTTTCCAACTTCACGGTAGATAGCGCAGTTATCACCATGACAGACTTTTCCGATTTGTGTAACTTCCAGTTCAGTTTTTCCTATAGAGAATCTGTCAAGAAGGGTAACCTTCGTAAGATCAATTCCTGAGGTTGTAATGTTCTCGGCAAATTCTCCGGGGTGGATGGCTCTGTCTGATGCCTTTGAAAATTTATCTATTGTTTCGCTGCTTAATATACTGACCTGTCTATGCCAGTTTCCAGCGTGAGCATCTCCCTGTATCCCTTTTTTATTTAAAATAAATTCATCTACAGGAGTTTTAATTACACCTTTTTCCTTTGATATGTTTAAAGATGTTATAGTGCCTGATGTTTTTAACTCATTATTTTCTATCATTATTCGCTTACTTCCTTTTTATGTTTTTCTATCAGATGGATATTTTCAATAATCATTGATTTATCTACAGCCTTACACATGTCATAAATCGTTAATAGCGCAATACTTACGGCGGTAAGAGCCTCCATTTCGACGCCGGTTTGTCCTGTACACTTGGCCTCTGCAGTTACTTTGATTCTGTTTTTTTGAATTTCTGCCTTAACCCCGGCTTTTGACAATGGAAGGTTGTGGCATAGCGGAATCAAATCGGATGTCTTTTTTGCGGCTTGTGTCCCGGCAAGTTCAGCTGTAATTAATACATTGCCTTTTTTCATTTTGTTTTCCTGGATCAGTTTCAAGGTTTCACTGTCAAGTCTGATAAATCCCTCGGCAATAGCTGTACGATATGATATTTTTTTATCGCTTACATCAACCATTTGTGGTCTGTTGTCTTCACCGATATGTGTAAGTTTGTTCATATTATCCGCCTAAGTTATATAATTTATTTTTTGATACTGTTCCTGATTCGGGTTTGCATATAACTGCTTTTTCCAGTGCTTCTTTTATTCCCAAATCTCTAATGTGAAAATATCTGTCATTGAAAAGACAAGGGTAAATTTTGCCGTCACTTGAGACCCTGAGTCTATTGCATATATCGCAGTTTCCGCCGCTTCCGCCTTCCACTATCGAGAATTCTCCATTTTCAAGATCCATTTTTCTTATAAAACGGGCCTGTAAACCTTCCCGTAAGGCGAATTCTTTTACATCATTGATATCATTTTCATCAATATCTTCATGAATTACACAGTTTAATTTAATTATTGGAAAACCGGCTGATTGTGCGGCTTTTATTCCTTCCAGGACATCATCTACCTCCGACCCCCTGCTTATTCTTCTGAATTTTTCTTTGTTTAATGTGTCCAGACTTATGTTAATCCTGTGCAGTCCCGCTTGACGCAGCGGAAGCGCAAGGTTTTTAAGGAGGCTTCCATTTGTGGTCATGGCAAGGTCTTTTATTCCCTGTATACCGGAGAGCATTTTGACGAGTGTTGTTATGTTTCTTCTAACCAGAGGTTCTCCGCCTGTAAGACGGACCTTATCAACGCTCATAACAGCAGCAACACTTACTATTTCATGGATTTCCTCAAAAGAGAGAATGTCCTCATGTGAAATGAGCTTGACACCTTCTGCCGGCATGCAGTAGGTGCATCTCATATTACATCGGTCTGTTACTGAAATACGCAGGTAATGTATTCGTCTTTTAAATTTGTCGTACATCTATTGTTTGTCCTTTTTTTATTTCCTTTATACCTGCAGGGATTGATATTAATCCTGCTGAGCTGCACATGGCATTGATATGAGCCGATCCATGATATGGTATTGGGATTACCTCAGTGTTTTTTGTAATGGCAACAGGTAGAAACGATTGCCTTTCTGTACGTTTTCTGCTGATGGTTTCAGTTAAAACCATTGGGACAATCTTCGGAGAATAATCGTAAAGCATGGAATGATAGATAAAAGGTTTAACCAGGAGTTCGAATATTACAAATACAGATACAGGATTTCCAGGGAGGCCGAATACTATATTATTCTCTGAAGACGCGAAGGTAGTTGGTTTGCCCGGTTTAACTGCTATTCTGTCAAATTTAATATCAAGATTAAGCTTTTTTAAAATACCGGGAACCAGATCAAAATCACCCATTGAAACACCGCCGGATAAAAGAACAATTTGATTTTCATCCATTGCTTTTTTCAATACAGAATAAATTGCTTCATCACTATCCTGTACTGCACCATAATTTTTAGCATCAATTCCCATGAATTTTAACTGCGCGGCCAGTTGGTAAGCATTGCTGTTTCTGATTTTTGCGCCTTGTGCCTTTTCTGATGGTTCGACAAGCTCGCTTCCTGTGGATATTATTCCGACTGTAGGCTGTGAAACAACAAGGGGCTTCACACATCCTACACTTGCCATTACAGCTATGTGCTGGGGTTTTATTATTGTGTTTTTATTTATTACGATACTTCCTTCTTTTATATCTTCACCCTTGATACAGATGTTGTCGG
>JAGLSM010000203.1 GCA_023135745.1 Spirochaetota bacterium
AAAGCTTTTCAAACATAGGCGCCATATTGTAAAAGTCTATTATGGGTTTTCCAACCACATCCCACAAAGCATAGCCGATGTAGTATCCGGCAACTCCGCCTATGACCGAAAAAAGTGAACATATAAAAGCAAAATAAAACGATTTTTTCGGCTTACCAAGGTCAAGCGCGATTAAAAGAACATCGGGAGGAATGGGGAAAAAAGACGACTCCGCAAATGCATTTAGCGCAAGCGCTGCTGTACTATACTTTGTATCAGCCCAATGCAGAACCCAGTCGTACAATCTGCGTACAATATTTTTCTTTTTAACAGCCTGTTGTTCAATGCTCATCTTTGCCTCGCGTCTTTTATTAAGGGGACAAACCGGCAGCCAATATCTTTAATAGTATGCAGTCTTCCGTTCTCCAACTTTTTTATAATAGTTAAATAATGAATATAAAACGATCCTAATGGAATAACAATCTTTCCGCCTTCCGCCAACTGTTCAATCAAATCTTTTGGAACTTCGTCTGTGCCTGCCGTTACAATTATTCCGTCATAGTATGAAAACTCCGGATATCCCATGCTTCCGTCGCCGAAAACACAGGTGACTGAATCCGGATAATTTTTATTAAGAATCTCTTTTGCCTTGTCGTACAGCCGCTCTATCCGTTCAACAGTTATAACCCGGGCACCCAATTCCGCGAGAACTGCTGCCTGATATCCCGATCCGGTACCGACTTCAAGTATCTTTTTCCCTTTTATACTGCCGAGCCTGTCTGTCATAATCGCAACCATTAACGGCTGCGATATGGTTTGTTTATCTCCAATTTGAACAGGGAAATCTCCGTATGCCTGTTCAAAGTCATCTATACCCGCATACAGATGTCTCGGCACCCGCTTCATTGCCTCAAAGATTTCCTCATTATTGACCAATCCTTTTTTACTTATGGTATTGATCATCTGCGCGGCATACCGGTTAAAATCATTCATAATCTATCTCGGTATATAGTATCCAAATTTATCATATCCAAAAAGACCCTTATAATTAACCTCAACAGAGAACTCACGAAAACTGCCCTTAAGTTTTGGATGTACCACAGTACTGTAATAAAGCGAGTAGCTGGTAAGAGGTCTTTTGAAAACAAACTCCCTTAATTTATAAACAGATCCGGAAGTCAGCGGATTAAAAACACGGCCGCCTGTCTCTTTAGCAATATGTATCAGCTTTTTTGCACTTTTCCCATGTTTAAACAAAACAAGGTAAACCGGAATATCATTATTTTTTGCGTAATGAAGACAGGTTTGATAACCATAGGGTTTATAATCCTCATCTGAAAAATCCGCGGCAGTAAATAGAACAAGAGCCTTCCTGTAATCATACTTGAACTGTTCTGAAACACCTTTGTAAAGGGCCCTGCCTATCATAGCCCTTTCCTCAAATTTTCCTTTTCCTGCACCTTCAAGCGGAGAAAGTATATTTGAAATATACCTCTGGCTTATCCACACCTTAGAATTAAAATTTATTACTTCAACCTTATCCCTGCCTGGAAGGTTTTTTAATAGCCCCTTCATAACCCTTCTAAGACTATCCTTGTATTGTATCATTGACTTGGACTTATCCACCAGGAACACCATCGACACCCTTTTCTTATGGCGGTATGTAGGATGTATATCCAAAGGAAAAACCCTGGCACCTCTCTCATAAACTCTAAAGTTTTCCTTTTTCAGCCCTGTAATTGGTCTTCCATCCCGGTCTCTAACCATTACAAACTGCTGAACCTTTGGAAAATTATACTCTAATGTTCTTGTAATCCTAACATCCAGGTTCACATATTTCAGACGTTCAGGAACAAAGACGCTTACCCTGTATGAGTCAAAATCAGCAACATACAGCATATTGTTTTTATCAGCGCATAATCCTACTGCCTTGTTGACTTTACCGGAGACTGTCTCAATCCTGTTCCATAATGAATTTTTAGGATTGTATATAACAAGACCCTTACGTCCATCAGCTATAGCTACCCGGCCGTCCGCGAGAATTATAAGACCTCGGGGCATTGATAACTGCTGCTCCCCTATTACCTTCAAAAAATTACCACTCTCATCAAAAAGCTGTATTCTGGAATTACCAAAATCGGTAACATAAATACGGCCGCTTTGCGAAACAGCAACATCAGAGGGACGAAAGAATTCACCGTTTCTACTCCCCTTTTTGCCAAAAGCCATAATAAATTTTCCGTTTTGTGAAAACTTCTGAACCCTTGAATTACCACTGTCAACTACATAGACATTACCATGTTTATCACAGCTTATCCCCTGTGGTCCGGCAAATGCAGCATTGGTATAACCAAAAGATCCAAACTGCATGAGATATGATCCATCTGAATTGTATTTAACAATCCTGTCATTACCAAAATCCGAAACAAAAAATTTGCCGTCCGGTGTAATAACAATATCAAAAGGATTTTTTAAGCCGGTGATATTCTTTAAAATTTTTCCATTTGCATCGAGTATTGTAACTGTTCCGGACTTAAATCCAACAATGTATACTTTATTTGAGGAATCAACAGCCACGCCTGTAGGTCTGTGAAAAAACAGCTTTTTATTCTTATAGCCTGAATAAGATCTGAGATATATAAACGGGGTACTATACTTTGCTGAATCTTCTTTTCCCTGTAGAAAATAAAGTGAGTTTATTTTATTTTTAAGGAGATTACCGCCTCCTCCAAGGTTGAGAGCGGTCTGCCATTCCGTCAGCGCATTTTTAAGAAATCCCGACATAAAATATGACTGCCCAAGCCATATACGTGATCTATAGTCTTTTGGATTATAGGATATTGTTTTATCAAAAAAGTTTATTGCGGCGGCAAAGTTCCGCCTGTTATAGAAATAATAACCTGATTTGAAATTATTTTCGCCCTGTACCATCCTGTAAACCCTGTTATGCGCCTGTGGCAGCAGATAGGCAGGAAGAGCCAATAATATGAAAAAGATACATAATCTTTTATTTAAGCTGGGTTTCATCAGTAATTCTTGCCGTGAAAACCTGTTTTAGAAACTCTTGTTTATGCTTATCGAGTCCTAAGCTTCTTTATTAAACATATTTCCGGTTTTCGGTACACCAATTTTTGAGATATAATCCTTGAACATTTTTTTGGAATTATTCTGTGTTCCAAGTATTAAAAGAAAATCATGAAGCTCAGATTTTGACATAATATTTTTCTTTATTTCAGTAATCGTCTTACGAACTTCTTTTTCAGTAATTTCCTTTTCTTTTCCCGGGACTTCAGAATCATGATTTACTGCAGAATTTGATAATTTAATACCAACACTTGTATCAATTCGGACATCCATTTCCTTATCTCCTTATCATCCTTGATAAATAACTTTCTACTTCTATTATCGGTCAATTCAGCAATACTTTAGCGTTATTTTATGCTATATTCAGAACATCTCTCAGGTGTTCTTTTATTTCTTCATTGTCAGGATCAATCTCTAAAGCTTTCTTAAGGGTGTCTCTGGCAAGATCCTCCTTTCCTTTTTTGTAATATATCCAACCTTCTGTATCCAGATAAGAATAATTCGCGGGATTTTCCTTTAGCGCGATCTTTGCGTGTTCCAATGCGTCATCAAGATCCTCACCCATTTCACACATAACATACGCAAGGGAATTTCTGGCATTATAATTTTCCGAATTTATTTTTATTGCTTTTTTAAGAAAAACAACAGCCTCTTCAAATTTACCGGTTTTATAATACACGTGTCCAAGCGCCGCCAGGGCTATATCATTGTTAAAATTAAAATCCAACACTCTGGTAAACGCATTTTCCGCGTCATGAAACATTTCAAGAACAGTATATACATAACCTAAGAGCATATAAGCCTGCTGAATATGAAGATAACTCATTTCAGAACTTACAATTATTTCAAGATATTTTTCGGCAAGGTGAAAATCTTCAGATTTTATGTAGGCAATGCCTATCAGATAATGCGCTTCAGGATTGTCAGGATCCAGTTCAAGAACCTTCTTTAATCCCTTAATTGATACCGACAAACGATTCTCGTCGAGATCCTTTTGCGCAATCTTTATAAAACTGTCAATTTCTTTCTGCTGAACCATAAATCCCTCCTATTTATGATCCCTTAAGGTCTCATAATAGTTTTACATTATAAAACCATAAAGAGCAAGAACATAATATAATAAAACCTAAAAAGGCATCTGCCTTTCAAGTTTATCAAGCGCCTTATAATCCATAGCATCCAGCATCAATGGAGTAACTGATATATATCCATCTTTAATAGCATTAAAGTCACTGCCGTCCAGAGATTTATAAGATGGATTTTCTCCCCTTATAAAAAATGACCTGTTATCCTTTGTTTTCCCATCATGTTCAAGCCTGTCATAATATACCCTTTTCCCAAGCTTGGTGTATTTAGTACCCTTGATTTTGGTATTACTAAGATTCGGAACATTAACATTGAGAAGAACTCCTTCAGGGATAGGTTTTTCTAAAACCC
>JAGLSM010000204.1 GCA_023135745.1 Spirochaetota bacterium
CTCTCCCTGCATGTCTCTCTCTAAAGGGTCTCCCTACCAGTGTTTTTCTCCGCTTTAAAAGCGTCGAGGCCCGTGAAACTGCCTTTAATCAGATGAGAAATATGCAGCAATGGTTTGATTTAAAACTGCTGGATGCTGATTCCAGTCTTGCACGGGAAATGGTTAAAATGGTTAAAAAGCCCCGTATTCTTGTTACAGTTGCTGATTCTTTCAAAAACTGGCGGCGTGGTGAAAAGGACCGCCAGGAAATAGAATTATTTGGGCATCGTTTTGCCCTTGATGATACTCCCACTAAACTCGCATCGCTTATGAAAGCCCCGGTGTTCTTTATGATTATGCACAGGATAAAACCGGGTGATTATGAGATCAGTCTGGAGAGTGTAGAGCCGGATGAAAACGGCTACAGTTATCCTATTTTCTGCAAGTGGCAGGATCTGATCAGGAGCAATCCAACACACTGGTACGCGTGGGAGGAGCTTCACTGGTCCTGGACACTGGATCCCTACAGTCCTGACAGCGAGGTGGGGCTGAAGAAAGCTGATGTATAAAAAAACCTCTGTTCTCAGGATTCCTTTTAAACAAAAACTGTGTTCAATCGAGGCAGTAGTCTTTGATCTTGACGGCACTCTTTATCCTCAAAAAGCTGTTAAAAAAGCAATGATCCGCGCTCTTTTTCCTCGTCTTATTTTCCTTAAAAAATACAGCAATTACAGGTGCCGGGTTGTTGGACGCGATTTTGGCGGTGCTGAAGCCATGAAAAATGACGCTATCACTACCTTGTCTAACGGTAATGAAAAAAAAGCCGGAAAATGGGAGAAGTGGCTTAGAAAGAGATATTACCCTGCCCTTCTCAAATCTATTTCCTGTATAACCCCTCGTCCCGGGTTCATGGAATTGATACGTGATTTGCATAAAAAAGGTATTATTCTGGCGATTGTCTCTGATTACGGATACGTTAAAGAGCGGCTCTCAAGCCTCGGGTTTGATCCTGAAATGTTTTCTATCCTGCTTGGCACAGAGGATATCGGAGCAATGAAACCTGCTGCCCGGATAAACAGTGTTATCAGAAGTGAACTCGGAGTAAAACCTTCCAGAACGCTATTAGTCGGGGATCGTGACGATACCGACAGGACTTTGGCTGATGAGGGTGGAATGCTCTTTATGGGAATTAGTGATTCACAGGATAAATCAGTTTTGGACAATACCTGGTATTCCTGGGCTGCTTTAAAAGAAATTTTCAATGAGGCTCTTATAAGGTAGATATAATTTTTTTTTCCTTGAAAAATGCTTGAAATCAAATAGTGAATAATTTATAATCAAAAAATGGATATTGACGAAGCAGTTAAAGAACACGAAAGAAAAAAACAAACCCAAAAACAATTAAAAGAGCAAAAAAAGGCAGCTGGAATTGCAAAAGCTAATGAAGGTGCATCCAGAGTTACGGTTTCCCGGTCAGAAGATGGTGTTACCATGTCTTTTAGAGCAATGCCTTTTCTGCATCGATTTATAGGATTCGGCTTAAACGGTTTCTGGTTTGCATTTTGTACCGCAATCATTATTCCAATATATGGAATTGCAATATTTATCACTTTGCTTAAAAATGTTATACCTGATGTTTCACTGCGGTTTCTGGCGGCAATGCTGCTTGATTTTAGTGCTTTTGTATACATATATGCAGTGTTTATTTTTTTGCGTTACCCGCCTATACGTATTCTAATAACAAATAACAATCATTATGCCATTTATACAAGAAACAGCACTAAGCCTAAGGTAATCGGAGAAATCTACAACCTTCATTTTTCAACACATAAAAAAAATAACGGATACGGCACATTCACTTTAAGCGGTAAGATGTCACGTGAGTACAGCCGTCTTAATTATAATGATATACAAACCATTGATGATTTTGCCAGGAACAACAGTCTCCGTTCATAAAAAAGCTTTGTAAAAAAAAATGATTTATGTATAATACGATTACCTGATATGAAAATTTGGAGCAAATATGAATTCAAATGAACAAAGAATTGATAAACTGCATAAGGAAGCTCCGCTAACTGATATGCACTGTCATCCCTCTTTAAAATCATGGTTATTCAAACGTAATTTATGGAGACATTATTGTTCGTGGAGTTTTACCTGGCCATGGTCCTCACGGTGTGATTTTAAAATGCTGGAAAAAGGCAAGGTAGGTGTCATCTGGACTTCTCATTATATGCCTGAAAGACAAATTGTTAAACAATGCTGCTTGACCCGAATAATTATATTTTTGCTTACCCCGATTTACTGGAAGCTTGTAAAAGGCTCCTATATGAAGTGCACTCTACAAATGATGGACAGGTTTGAAAAGCAGATTAATCGTAAACCTGATAGAGTTGAGCTTGCAAAATCCGCCGAGGATGTTAAACGGATCCGCGCACTAGGGAAAATTGCCGCTGTACATACGATCGAAGGCGGTCATATTCTGGAAGGCAATGTAGACAATTTAAATATTCTGGCTGAACGGGGTGTCGCGCTACTTACCTTGACTCATTTTTTTAGAAACGAAATTGGTTCGCAGGTTGATATATCCAAGGGAATCGATTCCTTTAAATTCATGAAAATATGCGGATATAATTTTCATCAGGATGAACCGCCGCATCTCACAGAATTTGGATACGCGGTGATAGAGCGAATGAAAGAACTTTCGATGATCATTGATGTATGCCATTTAACCCATGAGGCCAGGAATCTTGTTTTTAAACTTATTAAAGGGAAAACACCAATCATAGCGTCACATACGGGTGTTGCTAAATTTAATCCCAATCCATACAGCTTAAATGATAATGAGATTCTTGAAATTCATAAAAGCAAAGGAGGCATTGGTGTTATTTTTATGAACGCTTTTTTAAAAGAGGAGACAAAGCAAAAAGACGGACTTGATCTTATTTGGTCAACGATGAATCATATTAATAAGGTTACAAAATCCTGGGATAATGTTATGATAGGCAGTGATTTTGATGGATTAACTGATCCGCCTAATGATGTAGTTGATTCTTCCCAATTTGGTAATCTCACCCGTTATCTTATAAAAAAAGGATTATCGGATGATATAATAAAAAAAATCCTGGGCGGGAACGCGCAGAGGATTCTTGAAAAAGGCTGGAAGAAAAACTAAAATTGCTGAGATCGGAGATTCTGAATTGGCATTTTTAAAATAAAATTAAAAGGGGTATTTTAAATGAAAGAAAAATTAGTAACACAATCACGAACCAAACTGATCTTATTAACAATGCTTGCTTCTACATTATGCGCTGTCGTAGTTGCACTTGTTAAAGGCAAATGGATTGGATATTTAGTTCTTGTCGGAATTTTTACAATCATCTACACTTGGTATTTTATTAAAAAGAAGGATACCCTGCTCCCTAAATTTTTTATAGCATTCGGAATAACTGCCGCCTTGTTTGAAATACTGACAGCAGATGTGCTGGCAGTAAAGCTGAAAACGCTGGTATATCCGGCCGGCGGTCCATTTATTAAAGATACTCCCTTGTTTGTGCTTTTTACATGGGGTGGTCTGATTGCCCAACTGGGTTATATTGGCTGGATCTTAAAGGAAAAGTTCAGAATGGATCTGGCTTGTTTGTTAGTAGGTTTGCTTGGTGTGCTCTACATGGGAATCCACGAAATATTGGGTGGTCTTGCCGGTGCCTGGCATTACGCAAACGCGCACATGTTGTTTGGTATACCTTTTTATCTTATGGTAGCTGAGTTTGCAGTAATTGCAGTTACGCCATTAATGATTCAATTTATATTGAAAAGAAAAAATAATCAGATTTGGCCTTTTATACTTATGGGTATCATTAACGGAGCATTGACAAAGACAGCCGGCTATTTTGCCTGGCAGCTTATAGACGCCCCAAAATGATAAAGTGTAATTAGTAGCAGATACCCACAAGATGCATTAATGAAGTAGATTGGTATTCTTTATCTTGAATCCAATTATAGTCAATGCTTTGTTCATTGCCAACTGTACCATATACAGAAGCATTTGAACTGGTCCAATTATTACAATGTGAGTTTAATACCTGTGTTCCATTAGTATAACTGCCGGTCCAAAATGAACTGGAGGATCCAAGAACACCAGCATCCTCCAGTGTAACCTTAATACTGCCATCCAATAAATCTGCCCAATTATCCGCAATTAAAGTCACTCCATCAGGGCCATATATTGGTACATTCGCGGGAAAATTAAAAGTAACGGGCATATTGGCAATGCAATCCGTTTCATCAATAGAAATAAGTGCGTGAATTGTCACATTAGAAAGACTTGATGGAAGATTTGCTGTAATAATAGCATCAGCTCCTGATCTCCCGCCAAGGTTTCCAGAATATCGGTTATCACCGCTTCCAAACATGTGAATTTTTGTTATAGATGTGGTTGATTTATCATCACCGCCACAGCTTATAACGACACAAAGTATCAGAACCAAGACCAAACTTTTAAACATC
>JAGLSM010000205.1 GCA_023135745.1 Spirochaetota bacterium
CTCTTATGCTGATATTCCCATAACCAATACCATTTGCATAGACACCAATAAAACCATGACTATAAGCTTTATCTCTCCATGAAATGAGTGATGATAAATTTGGATCCTGATTGAGAGTGCGGTCTTCCCAATGACATTTATATTTAATAATCCCATCTTCGCTCATTTCCGGAAATAATTCCAACAGGCCTTTCTCATTAGCCTTACATATTCCTCTTTCTGTAATTATTCCGCTTATCAATCGGGCAGGTGTTACATCAAATCCGTAATTAACCGCGGAGCTTTGCTGCGGTGTAACAAGTATTTCTTCCCATTCGCCATGTTTATTAAATCCATCCATATATTTTACCTCATGGGCATCTCTTTGCTCTATGGGAATTTCTTTGATGCCGTCTCTAATATTCCAGTCAATACTGGAAGATGGAAGAGCCGCATAAAAGGGAATGTCATTGTCCCTGGCAGCCAGTGCTTTTAGATACGTTCCAATTTTGTTGGCTGCATCTGCCTGTCTTGTACATCTATCGCATCCGACAATAAGCAAGTCTACCATCTTATGCTGCATCAAATGCCCGCCCGTATTATCCGCAATAATGGTATGAGGTATTCCATGTTCCTGAAGTTCCCAGGCGGTAAGTTTGGCTCCTTGGTTGCGGGGACGTGTTTCATCCACCCAAACATGTACTCTTATACCTTTATCATGTGCCGCGTAAACAGGTGATAATGCTGATCCGTAATCCACAAATGCCAGCCAGCCCGCGTTGCAATGGGTCAAAATATTTACAATGTTTCCGCCTTTTTTTTTGCTTATTTCTTCTATTACGGCAACTCCATTTTCCCCAATCAAACGGCAATTTTCTGCATCTTCATCCGCAATGTTTTGAGCCATTATGCGGGCATTATCTACCATGGTCTGCGGATTAGAGTTTGCCTCCAGCTCAGACAGCATTCTTTCAACAGCCAAGGTAAGATTCACGGCGGTAGGTCTGGTTTTTATAAGTTGATCCGCAGCCTTTTGCAGTGTTTGAATGGGATTGTCCGTATTTACAGCTTCCAGACAAGCCAAATACATTCCATAGGCCGCAGCAGCGCCAATAAGTCCCGCCCCGCGGATCCACATTTCGCGAATTGCCCGTACCATTGTATCCAAACTATCAATTTCACTGATAATGAACTGATGCGGTAAAAATCGCTGATCAATAATTTTTACCAATTTGTCGTTTTCTAAATCCAGCCAAATTGTACGGTATGCTTTTCCCTGAACATTCATTAATTATATCCTGCCATGCGTCTTTCTTATTTCCCATCAAAATAACCAATTATTTCATAAAGGGTCAACACCTGATGCATCTTTGTGAATAATTGAAAAAAATATCATAATTACCTTGTGTTTTATACAATATTTAGCTAAAATAGCCTTGTATTTTATACAAAAAACAATCGAAATATATTTTTTTTCATTTACTCATGGCAAGCCTTCTAAGAAAAGCCTCCGCCTTGTCATAGTATTTAAATTTTTTCTCTCTTTTTTTAAAGGACAGATTATGTATTTTCTTGCCGGGTTTTATCGAATCTATCCCGTCTTCCATATGCAGCATCTCGTGATACAAAACAAACTCAACAACATAGAGAGGCACCTTCTTATCATCAAGAGCCGTTGAAATAAAAATCTCGTTTGATAAAGGGTAATAATATCCTGTCCGGCTTTTAGCCACATTCATAGTCCAGGACAAACCTGATGCTGACAATTTGTTGTCGAAATATTTTTTATTGAGCTTTTCAAAAATCAGATCAAGATCATAAACAAGCCCCCTGGCAGAATTTTTTTTATGATGAACAGCTTCCTCAATCCTTTTTTGAAAAAGCAGCACATCATCATTGGTCAACCATTGCCTGATTTCTTTAATGGAAACCCTGCGTCCTGTTATTTTTTTTACCAACGTTTCGGCAAATTTCTCAAGAAATGGGGGATCATCTTTTAAAAAAAATAAATCGGATATTTTTATAACAAGTCCTTTTTTATCTTCTCTGTATCGCCACAGGGTATTGTTTGTAGAAATAAAGATAATCCGTGGTTGGTCTTTTGAAGAATGATTTTCCCAATGCCTATTAAAAGCTTCAATGAAACAGCGGACATTTTTTGGTATAATCTCCATTATTGCATCGTCCATATACAGTTCAAGTCTCACCAGGAGTCTCTGCTGTTTTACAGAGAGATCTGTAATACCTGATCTCCTGCGTTTTAAAAGATCCAATGTCTTGGTAAGATAATATCCCGCCTGTTTTTTGAAGGCCGCAATCTTCTCCTGATCCCAGGATAGGGCCATCTGGTTTAAAAATGACTCTACTATTGAACCCAACCCCTTTATCTTGATCGATGAACCGGAAGCGTGACTTTCTCTTTCATTAGTATCCATATCACTATCCAAAGAAGCTTCTATCTTTAATGAATCAAGATATTCAAAAGCCCTTCGGGACGGCATGGGTAAATTCCGGGGACTGCTCAAATGTCTTCGGCATAATTTCCTGACTGCATCCAGGTTTCTCCTCACCTGTCGGCTAAGCTCATCAGCCTGCATCTGTGTCAAAGAAGCTTTAAGCCTGTCACGAACATTGTTCATCATTTTGACAAGCCCCTGTATTTTCAACCTCATATCAATATCTCCATTTATGCCGCTGTATGAATTGCAGTGTAAAAACAATTTTAATAATGCTGTTTGATAACAAATGTATTAAAATTCAAACATAAACACAAACAAGGCGCGGGCATTAATTTTCGGGAATAATCAATGCATATATTTATTTCAACCGGAGAGATATCCGGATCAAACAGAGCATCCTCACTTATAAAGGAGCTCCGAAAAAAAAATAGTAAAATTAAAATCAGCGGGATAGGTACAAGTGAAATGGCCGACGCGGGATGCGAAATATGGGCTGATATCTCACATACTGCGAGCGTCGGATATTTTGAACAGCTGATACAAAAAATCCCGGTCCGTATCCTTATAAAAAAAATCAAAAAGAGGGTGATAAGAGAAAAACCTGACCTCATTATTTTGATTGACAGTCCCGGCTTTAATATAAAACTGGCAAAGGAAGTATCATCCCTAGGAATAAAAACAATTTATTACATACCGCCCCAGGACTTTCTCTGGAACAGAACAGGGAACGCGCAAAAAATCATTAAGCACTGCGATATGGTAATAAACATTTTTGGCAAAGGTTATGAAGCTTATAAAAAATTGGGGGCAAAATGTCATTTTGTAGGTCACCCTATTCTGGATACAGTCAAAACAGGTTTCGATGAAGTTAAAATCATGAAAGAATTAAAAATAAAGAAAAATAAAAAGATAGTAGGTCTGTTTCTCGGAAACAGGCGGCAGGAAATAAAGAAAATTGCTCCTGTTATTTTAAAGGGAGCCGAAGAACTCAGCAAACAGATCAAGGGAATTCATTATGTCGCGCCAATTGCCTCCGCACATTTTAAAAAAACAATTAAAAAAATCATAGAAAAACATGAACTCAATATCAATATAATAGATGGAAAAGATTCCCTTAAACTTATGAGTATTGCCGATATGATAATAACAAAAGCAGGAACAACAACTCTTGAAGCCGGTATACTCAAATGTCCGATGATTGTAGCCTACAGGCTTAATCCAATCACATATTTTATTGCGACCCGGATAATAAGGATTCAGGATAAAATTAAATTTATAAGTCTTCCCAATTTATACACAAACACAGAAATAATACCTGAACTGATACAGCACGATCTTACTCCGGAAAACATAGCTGAACATGCAACGCGGATTTTAAAAAACAGTGACAAAATCATAAAACAACTGGGAAATCTAAGAAAACAGATGGGAAAACCCGGCGCATCCAGGCGGGCGGCAGAAAAAATACTCGATTTTGTTAAAAACAATTAATTTACTGAACACGAGGGTGTTGCACAGATTCATCCATGTGAGATTTGTTTGTTAGATTGTGCAACAGTCTCTCACTGAACACGGTTATTGCTGTATCTAAGATCAAGCCTGAAGTTCTGTTTGAAGTTATCATCCCAGTATGTAACGGCAAGGTCCTCATTGGTATAATATACCTTAAAAATAATCTCAGGATTTTCTTCTATAAATGATGATGAAATCCTGAATTTAAAAGTCCAAAGTTCGATGGATGACTCATACTTTCCCGATTTAAACGACCTGGAGAATACTGCGTGGATTTTCTTCCAGGAACCTTTCTCCTTAATAAATATCCCGGCCTTTTTATTAAAACCCAGAGGTTTAACAAGAATCTGACCTTTTATTACAGCCTCTTTTGTATTCGGCCATACAATACTTTCCGCGCCGTATAAGGCAACATTATTGCCGACTTCACCTCGACTCCAGCCCTTTAATTTTTTTACTGAAATTCTGTAATTATGCCCACCGTTATTATCATAAAACATC
>JAGLSM010000206.1 GCA_023135745.1 Spirochaetota bacterium
GAACAACCCAGGGTAAGAATAAAAAATTTACTCATGAATCAATACTCCACCCCATCTGTTAACGGATAAGTTCCCACTCGAGATGGTAATTGCCATCGGTCGGATCCTTCCTCCATTTAAAAAGAAAGCCTGCTATGGCATTCTTTGTTGTAATCTCAAGTTGAACATTATTAATGTTTATTGAAAGATTAAACGGGTTACTGGCCGTTATAAGAATTGTATTTTTTGCCAGTACGGAAACCGTATCTTTATCTTTTAGAAAATAACTCTTTTTTTCATTGCTGTCTTTGATGATGTTTACAACTGATGCACCTTTTGCCTTTATTGTGAGGTGAATATCCACCCTGTTCTGCGCGATCAGAATCCGTTTCCCTTTTAATACCGTCGAACTTGTTTTATTATCTTTAGTTGTTTCATCCTTTTTAACAATCCGTTCAGGCACACGTGATATAGAGGCATTTACCTTGTTGTCTTTAATATCCATGACAGTAACCTTAAGGTCAGAATATGAATCTCCGTTAAAATCCCATTTAAGTTTCTGTTTTGCTTTAATCAAGTAATCGGTACCCATGAGGTTAATCGCAGCTTTATTGGAAGATATCCTGAATACAAGCGCTTTTTTCTTTCCTGCGTATTCAAATACATACTTATCGCCATTTGAAAAATATTTTGTAATTTCCTTACCGGTAAGATTATTTTCATCAACCTGTTTATTCTTTGTTGTTTGGTCTTTATCATTGGTAAGAATATTATCAAGATCAGTATTTTTATTTCCTTTATGTGCTATTAAAACAATAAGAAAAAAAGAAACAAAAATAGTTAATAACGCGACTACTATTGTCATCGGATTTATTCTGGTCCGGGTTGGAGCTGTCAATGCCTCCAGAGGCGCCGGAGTTTCCTGAATGAGAGCCCGTTTATATATATCTATAATTTGATCAGGGTCAAGATCCAGATACTTGGAATAATTTCTTATAAAGCCTATGGCATGAGTATCACTTGGAAAAACTTCATAATTATCATGCTCAAGAGCCATAAGATATTTAAGTCCCACATTGGTATTAAGCGATATTTCTTTTAATGACAATCCTTTTTTCTCTCTGGTTGACCCCAGAATCTGTCCAACAGTTTCCATCAGAATTATCTCCTTCTCTTAAAAATATCAACAGGGAGGATTGTGTTCTTTATAATTTGAATATTTTTGTCAGGCATACCAAACCAGAAATGAGATTTTGACAAGCCTTTGTTCAATTTAATATTCGAAAAACTGATGTTTACATCCTTATTATTAATAGTCTTTGAATTAATCCTCATAATTAAACCGTTTTTTTTATCAACCCACATTTTTATCCATTTAAATCCGATTTTTGTCACCTTGGGCGTTAAATCCAAAATGTAAAATTTGGGATTTTTCCTGCCTCCGGAAGCAAACTTAAAATAATAATCCCGCTTAAGAAGATAAAGTTTTTTTCTGCTTGAAAAAAACATCAGCTGTCTCTTGCTTTTTACAAGTTCCTGTTCAGCTACAAGGCCGTAATATGGAAGATGAATCCACAGTTTTTCCCCATTAGTAACTATTTCGCTTCCGTCAGTCCCGCTGTTCATACGAAAATAGTAAGGCTTTTTATAATAAAGAATGCCGCTTGCCTTGTACTTGTCATTTAAAAGAGTAAAATTCGCGGAATAATCATTAATTTTGTTAAGAGAATTCTCCATATTTCTTAGAACATTATGAATAGTAAAAATTTTGTATTTTTTTACTGCACCGATCGGCAGTGAAATTAGTAAAATTAAACATAACATAAGGATTATTGATTTTTTATACATAGCCATCTCCCGATAAATATGAGTTAAATGTAATATTTTTAGGGTATTAGGTCAATTAGCCGTCTATTTTTAAATTCAATTAATAATCGAGTGTATTTTGCTTTATCGCAGTTTTATACACAATAAATGGAGGCACTATGAACAGTATGCCGGGTAAAATTGCAGTAATAGGAGCAGGTGCTATCGGTTCATTCTACGGCGCTAAATTGGCTAAGGCAGGATATGATGTAGAATTCCTGACACGCTCAGGAGCAAGAAAATTAAAAAATAATGCGGTAAATATTAAAAGCATCTGGGGAAATTTCAAAATAAAACTCAATGCCTTTTCAGATACAAAATTCATGTCTAAAGCCGACTTAATCATTATTTCTACAAAGGTCCTGCCTTCGATAGACTATAAAAAAATTCTTACTCCAATAGTAAAAAAGGACAGCATAATTCTATGTATTCAAAACGGTATGAATGTGGAAGAAAAACTCTCGCGAATTTTTCCAAAAAACACAATTCTTGGAGGCCTTGCATTTACCTGTATCAACAGAATTTCACCGGTTAAAATACTGCACCTTGATTACGGATTAATTAAAATAGCTCCGTTATTGAAAGAAAATTTTAAAACAGCATCTCTGCTGACTGAAATTTTCAATAAGACCGGGATTCAAACAGAAGCAGTCAAAAACTTAAGAAAAATGCGTTGGCAGAAGCTTTTATGGAACATCCCGTTTAACTCTCTTTCGGTAGTGTGCGGAGGTATTACAACTGACAAAATTGTTGACTCAAAGACACTCACTGCCCTTGCATCCGATCTGATGAAAGAAACACTTGAGATTGCAAAAGCCGAAGGAATAATAATCCCGGGAAAAATAATTCAAACAATGATAACAACAACTCAAAAGATGAATCCCTACAAAACATCCATGCTTCTGGATTACGAAAATAAAAGAGAAATGGAAATTGAAACTATCGTTGGAGAACCATTAAGGATTGCAAAAAAACTCAAGGTAAAAACGCCTGTTCTTGATACAATATATAAAATGCTGCTATTCCGCGGAAATGCCGGATAACTATTTCTGCAGGGAAAAGAACCGGTCTTTTAATAAATTCAACACTTTTTTGATTTTCATATCCGGCTCAACCCGGATGCTGGCAGCAGCCATTGTCTTATGCCCGCCTCCTGTGCCAAGTCCGGAGACAATAGTTTTTATCATTATATTGGCAGGATATGCCCCGACTTCACTCCTCATTGACAGCAGTATCTTTTCATTTGTATAGGCTACAGACAGCATTAAGTCTATCTCCCTGATTTGAAGCAAGAAATCACAGGTTATAGCCAAAAGGGCAATATTATCTGATTTCTGAAGATTAGCAAAACCAAAGCGTTTTTCATAGTTCAGATTTTTTATAGCACGGCTGAATAACTTAAGGTCACTCAACTCAATATTGTTAATCAAGACATACTTTAAAAAGTCCTGATTGCTAAGCTCATATAAAAATGCGTAAATCTCAATATCCATAACACTGGCTCCGCGAATCAGCCTGAGAGTATCTGTATTTAATCCGATTAAAAGAACAGTTGCCGCGCTTTCAGGAACAGGCACATTAAGATAACGGAAGTACTCACCTATAATGGAAGAAGAAGACCCGTAATTAGTCCTTATATCAGCCAGAATTCCCTTTTTTGGTTTACTGATAACAACATGATGGTCTATTATCGCAATATATTTTGCATTGAGCCTTGTTATATTTGTGTTCCCGATTTGTCCGTCAACAACAATAACCTCATCCTCATTTTTATACTTTGCCTCACTTAACCTGACCAGTTTAATTTTGAATTTATCCATCATCTCAAAAACTATCGCGCGCTCAATCTCACCTCCATATACAATCATTGTCTTAATACCAAAATGAGCAAGAAACCGTGAAAGACCAAAGGCCGCAGCGATGGCATCAGGGTCAGGATAATCGTGAGTCTGAATAATGAGTTTCTTTTTGTTTTTTATGTAATTGTGGAATTTCCGTGCGGTTTGTTTCCTGTTCAAAAATGTACCTTTCCAAGACAATATTTCTTTAAGCGTTAATATAGTACAGCCGGCATGCATGGATAATCAAGGGAATTTTACCTAACCTCTATCTCCTTCCCTTGGAGGGAAGGGGAAGTGATGTACTAGTGAGTTGGCTGTTTATCCGGTAAATATCGCCATGTAATATTTTAGTATAAATAATCCTCAATAATTGCCACAAATTTGTTTTACATATTGTAATAGATATTATAGGATGTGAGGAGTAGGATTACTGATTAATAATAGGGGTGATAAAAGGGTTGCTGATTTCTATTCTTGAATTTGGTTTTGAAAGAAAGTTCACAAAAAGACACGCGGAAAAACTGCGCGGTTTTTTTGCTAACCTGTATAAAGATAATGACCTGTTTCATAATCACCAACAGGACGGGCGGGTAATATACAGATATCCTCTCATACAGTATAAAATCATTAATGGAAAACTCGTTATAATAGGATTAAAAGAAGGCGCAGACCTTGTCCGTAATGAATTCATTAAACATGAGTCAATAAACCTTGACGGCGAAATATTATCAAACTTTGAAATTTCACTTAAAATAGTACC
>JAGLSM010000207.1 GCA_023135745.1 Spirochaetota bacterium
TAATATTAGCTTTTCTTATTGGGAAACCTGAGCCAAGTCTTAAAAGAGCGCAGAGCGTTCCACCTATAGGATCTCCTGAATCAACCGACTTGACCTTTCCTGAAATCGAATACCATTTTCCTCTTTTGTAATTCTGTCTGCGTGTTTCAGTCTCATCTTCCCTGTCAGAATCAGAATCATTATCCCTTTCAAATTCCCTGTCATTCTTTCTATTGTTTCTTCTGTCATTATTGAATCGACGCTGATCTCTTCTATTATTGTCTCTTTTATTATTGCTGTCTTTATCATCGTCATCATCTTTATCCCGAAAATTTCTCCTGTCAAACTTGTATTTTGCCCCGGCTTTAAAATATTTATATACAACAGTACCTGATGTCAAATGTCTGGCAAGGTTTATAGGTCTTATAAGCGAAATCCGCCCCTGAGTTCGCCTTTCAAACCGCACAGCCGTATTAATTCCTATTAACCGGCCCTTCTTGTTAATTGAAGGTCCACCTGAATTACCCGGGGAAATCTCAGCATTGGTTTTTATCCACTTTGTTATCTTGTCAAGGCCTACTATTTTGCCATCAAGAACCGTTATACCGGTAAATATTGTTTTCCTTGTCCTGGCAACAGCAGGGAATCCAATAGCGTAAATTGCGTCGGTAGGCTCAACCTTGTTTGAATTGGCAATTCCAATATACGGGAATGTCACATTCCGGCCTATCTTACGGAATCTTCTACCGCTCTGATACCCGATAATCTTACACAGGATTAAATCAAACTTGTAATTTGTTTTTAAAATCTTGAGTTTATACGCTCTTGTATTTGGAGGACCAAACAGGTTGGATTTTGAAACAAAATAAGCGTAAAGGTCATATTTAACCTGCCCTGTCTTTGTACTTCCGCAGTTGTGAAAATTAGTAATCAGGTATCCGTTGGGATGAACAATTACTCCTGAACCTGTTCCTTTAATGCGCCCCATCCTGCCGCCGTAGCTCTTATGTCTTGATACGATAAGAACTGTAGCCGCAATAGCATCCTTTACAATTTTTTTCGCGCCGCCATAGGTGTTTTCGCTGATGCTTATATTCATAGTTAGAAGCATGCTCAATATAATAAAAACAACGGTTATTTTTTTTAACATATAGCCCTCCGGTATGAAATCAATATAGCTCTCTTCAATAATTTCATCCTATTTTGATCCTTTAACTCTTAGTGTCTCAAAAATATCTTTTGCCTTGTTTAAATTCTCCCTGAAAAGTTTCTGATCACACCTGTACATCATTGAATAAAACTCCGTCCCCTTTTTATTGAGGAGTATACGGGCAAATCCTTTAATAACAATCGGAATATCTGCCAGATGAGACGGATTAGCAGGCGGATCATAGACATAGGCAAAATGAAACTCAACTCCGCTCATAGATAAAATTTTTGTGTTTTTTGTATTGAACTGACGGAACATTGGAAGCTGCTTTTGAAGACCTATCATATAATTCATAACAGGATTTAAATTCGGTTTAATTTTTTTGTCTTTCATAATTTTATCTATCACAATTCTTTTTACACTTAAATTAGACTTGTATCTTGATTTTGAATTAATATTTTCAATTTTTATATAATTGCCGGAAGAATTCGTTCTAATAGTCCATATTTCAGGATAGCTCAAAGAAAAATAAGAACCTTTATAATCAGAAACATTGTTAATGGTAGTGTTTACAACAATACTTCCGATTCCAAGAAGAATCAGCACAACAATGTACAAGAAGATATCACTGATATGGACAAAGCGTGAAGTTTTCATTGATCACCTCCCTGGCTGACTTTTATTTCTTTTTTTATTGAATACCTCATTAGGCCCACCGTAACAGTCATAATTGTAAAAGAAAAAGCAGCTACCATTAGAAGTTCTTTCCAGACATCGAACTGCAGACCGCTCTTGGAAAAATCAATAATTAGATGGTAAATCCCCCAGAAAATAACTGCAGCCAAAAAACCAAGGGAAAGACCAAATTTATTTCCTTCCTTGAATTTGGCTCTTCCAAGAAAAAAACCAATGAAACCGGATATCGAGGCATGAAGCATCGTCATGGTCGACATCCTTATTGTCCCAATAAGAAGGTCTGTCCCCTGTGCGCTTATAACGTATTTAAGATTAAGCGCTGTAGCATATCCAAGACCTACAACCGACATATAAACAACACCGTCAACAATCTCATCAAATTCTTTATTCAGGAAAATTGTGTACCTGACCAACAGGAGTTTGCTCAGCTCTACAATAACCCCGATAACCAGAATATATCCTATTAGATTCATGAAAGAACCGTAACTGCTCCAGGTAGAAATTTTGAAGACACCTTCAAGCAGCGGATTTACTACCAGAATTGGAAGCGCGGCACCGGCAAGAAACATTAGAGCGATTAGTTTTTTCGGCTCAGGCTCCAGCATATCCTGACGGTAAAAAAGAACAAGAAACACAATTGAAACGGAAATCGCAAAAGCAGCCGATAAAAAAAGACGTAAAGATGGATTGTCTTTTACGTTAACCAGATTGTTCACAGCAAAAGCAATCAGTATTAATACAAACAAAGCCAGAATTTCATAAGCACCTGAAGTCCTTAAAGTAAGCTTGGCTTTATCTCGAACTTTATCATCTCCCATAAAAAACCCCCAATAGATCTTATCTATTTTTATTTTATTTTAATGCTTTTGTCAAATGAATTTATGATTTGCTCTAATAAAAAACCTTTTACAATTCCAATAAAACATATATTATTTCAGGTGTAATTAAAACTTATGGAGGAAATAATGAAAAAAATCTTATTAGTTATTTTATTGTTTGCAATTCTGCTGCCGTCACAAATTCTTGCTAACGATCCTTTTGATTTGACCAGTCTTACAAACTCCGTGGCTGCGATAAAAGACAACATCCAGCCGGTCGTTGATCTCTTAAACGCCACTTTAAATACCGGCATGTTTAATATTGCAGATTCAGGCCTTCTAACTGTTGGACTGCAGGCAACATTGAGTCCACTCCCAAACAAAGGTTACCTGATAAATATTACAAACCTGCCCGCTCAGGGGATTATCCCAGTATTATTTGCCGCCTTTAAAATGAAGGAAACCGGCCTTGGTGCTTATGTCAGAGGAGCTTATGTCCCCAAATCATTTATTGGTACAGATAATGACCTGACAATACTCGGCTTTGGTGTCGGTTGGGAAATTACAAAGATTTTGCCTATACCACTTATTAAAATATCAGCTTATGCAAACTACCATACGCTTAGAGGTATCGATGATTTTGAATTTTCATCCCTAAGTTTTCAGGCTGTAGCATGGCTTTCACTGCCCCTCATAAAACCATTTGCAGAAATCGGGATTTCCAATGGTTCACTTGAGATTAAAAACAATGATGTTAATAACGCACTTACAATTCTCGGTCAAGACAATACTTTTTCCAGCACTCAGATCCGTACAGCCATAGGTGCGGAATTATTCGGGTTTATAAACCTGTCCATGACTATATCCCCTGACGTAACCTATACCGCGGCAGTAAGGATTGGTCTGTAGAATTCTTAAGTAAAAAAATCAAATGATGAACTTAAAAAGCGGCATTGAAAAAATGCCGCTTTTTTTATGTCTGTCTGAGCATTATTCAATTGGGGTTTTGTCTCTCGCAAGGCGCCAAGCTTAATTTAAACAAGATTTACACAGATTGAAGCAGACCGTTAGGAGCTAAATAGACACGGATTTTTTACAGGATTTGAAGATGGATTTATTTGATTCTGTGTCGGATATCCAAGGGATATCCTGAATTAATATGAAGATGAACCAAGGTTAAAAGTAATTATTGGTTTATTATAGTTGAAAAATCAGTATAAAAATCCTCTTTAAATCCGGTAAATTTTCTTCACAATCAAGCCATGAAATAGGTAAAAAAATTTTATACAAACTTAAACTATCTAATCCGTGTCAAAAAAACTTTGCGTCCTCTGCGTCTTGTAAGTGAGAAACTTTTCTACTGATTATCCCTCTTGCCTTCTTATATTTATTATTATACGCTAGACAAAAATAGTGATAAAAAATCACTCTAATAATATAAAATATCCGGAGTAACAATCATGCAGGCATGGCATACACTATCCGCCAACAACACACTCAAAGAATTAGAGACAGATCCTAAAAAGGGATTAAGCGGTAAACAGGTAAAACATAAACACAGGAAATTCGGCAAAAACACCCTGGTAGAAAAAAGTAAAAAGAAACCTCTTTATATCCTGTTTGATCAATTCAAAGAAACCATGGTGATTGTACTCCTCTTAGCCGCGTTTGTAACAATATTCCTGATCGGTGAGATTCTGGAAGGTTCTGTTATTCTGGTAATTGTACTTCTGAATGCTGTTTTAGGTTTTTGGCAGGAGTTCCAGGCCGAGGAAGCCATGGCCGCCCTTAAAAAACT
>JAGLSM010000208.1 GCA_023135745.1 Spirochaetota bacterium
CAGCAAGTAAAGAATCTTTATGTCCTGAAATATTCAAAAGGAATCTTTTTTTGATTATCATTAATTTGCTTTTGTATTTAAATGCCATGTCAAGAAGAAGATCAAAGAGTTTCTTTTTTTGATGATAGATTTTAAGATAATTATAAAGAAGCCACCCAATAGATAGAGATGGTTTTTTTTTGTATTTATTTTCAAGCATGGGGATTATTTCTTTTTTTAGATTAAATTCTCCATACATTGAGATGAGGTTGATGTAGTAACGTTTTATTGTCCAGGATTTTCTCCATATAAGTTTTGCTGTCTTAATTTTTCCAAGGGCCGCGTTGTAGTATCCAAAAAGCAGATTGTAGATGTGAAAATGTTTCTTTTTTAGTGATTCTATATAGTTCAATGTCTCTGTTTTCATCTTTTTTTTAAGGAGAATCTGGATGTATCTTTTGTGATAGTAGAACTGTTTTGGGTATTGAGATGCCCTGTTTTTATAATACTTTGCCTGCCATGCTTTTGTGTTTTGGACTGGCTGAAGAATGAATAAGATGATTGTGAAAATAAAAAAAAGCCTAATGCTTCCAAAGGAAGGATAGGCTTTTCTATTTATATTATTAAATATGTTTTTTTTATTGGGAGTTTCCCGATTGCGCATTATTTGTCTTTCCGGCTGAGCCTTGTGCTCTCATCTGGCAGCTGCCGTTGATTTTACAGCCTGAATCAATTATTAGATCTGTTACTTTAATATCGCCTGTCTGGATAGCACCGGCTTTCATTTCCAGTTTATCTCTGGCTTCGACACTACCTATGACTTCTCCATAGTTAGTTATGCGGTCAGCCTTTATTGATGCTTCCACTTTTGCGTCAGGTCCAATAACAAGATGTCCGTCGGCTTCAATGTTTCCGTTGAATTTTCCCTTTATCATCAGTGATGTCTTGAATTTTAAAGTGCCTTTGAAATCTATATCGGGTGCAAGAACCGTATTTATACCTTGTTCAATTGTTGCTACTTCTTCAGAAACTTTTGCCATTACCCGCAACTCCTTTTTCTAGTATATTCATGAAATTAACGAATTTATCAGGGATGTCAAGGTCTTTTATGTTTTACTTTCTATGAATTTGCGCAATGTGCGCAAATTCATAGAAAGTAAAGCAGGTTGACATGAACTTCTTCGTTGCACAGCCTGATTTTTTTGAAAATGCAAACTCGTATATAATTAATTGCATAAAGAAACTGCTTTGTGGGGGTAAAATAATTTGGGTATTGAATCTTTAGTTACTCAGACAGTGCATTTCTCAAAAAAATTAGGCTGTGCAACATGGTTTTGATACAACAGTATAATCTTACATTTTTTTTCAAAAAAGCAGGTTTTGCAATCCAAGTGAAATGAATCGGGAATAAAACTCCAATCTTTCATATTTCAGATGAAACTCATCTTGATCCAAGTAATTGTATAGAATTTATCCCAACTTTTCCCCTTCCCTCGAGGGAAGGGGCTAGGTGTGGTATGAGAATATTATTTTTCTATGGATTTATTTAAAATAACCAGGATTTCTTCGGGGAACGTGGAAATCCTTCCGGATTTTATATGTATACATGGATGGATGGTGGAGCCGCCGGCAAGAAGTGTTTTGTCGTTCTCTCTATATATTTCACATCTCATTTTTATTGTGCGTTTTTTGAGTTCTTCTATTGATACTGTGATTTCAATTATATCATCGTAAAGCGCGGGTTTTATATACCTGCATGTGACTTCACAGACGGGAAGTGAGTAGCCCATATCTTCCATTTTTTTATAGCTTAAGCCCGCGTTGCGGAGCATTTCTGTTCTTCCCAATTCCATCCATAAGAGATAATTTGCATGATGGGCTATGCTCATTTTATCTGTTTCTGAATATCTGACCCTTACTGTTGTAGAGTATTCGATCATGAAAGGTATTATGCCCGGTTCATTTTTTTAAGTACGTATGCATCTTTAATTGTCTTAAATACAACATACATGAGGCTTATTCCCATAATAAGAGGGAAGTAGAAAAATATAGGGTTTTTTTGTGTGGCTATTATGTATGCTTCGGCAAAACAGAAAATTGAGAAAAATATTTCAAGATAAAGGACATAGGTGAATTTTATTGAATACTTGGTCCTGTTTACTTTTTCTTTTTTATTATTAGACAGGTTAAGCTTTGGGGTTCTTATGAATGATGATTTTTTTCCAAATATTGCTTCCATAAAAGCGATTGCCATATAAACCGTTATACCAAGCCCAAGGAAAAACATAAAGGGAAGGGCTTTTATCATCTTTAAAAAGCTGTTTTTTAAAGCCTTTTGAGCAACGAATGTAAGAGCTACCGGAGCAAAAAGGGTTACAGTAAACAGCATAAATGAGACAACCAATGGAACGGGTATTTTTGCTTTTGCTATAATCATCAAAGGAAAAAGTGTCACGATATTGAGCATCATTAAAAACTGAATTGAATAATAGGTCAAATGAATTATTCCCTCGAGCTTGTTTTTCAGATCGGCCTTAGCTTTAAAAATTGATTTAAGAAGTTTCTTTGCTGTTTGTATACTTCCCTTTGCCCATCTAAACTGCTGAGTTTTGTAGGCAAGAATAGTATCAGGTATCTCAGCCGGGCATTCAACATTAGGAAGAAACAGGCATGTCCAGTTCTTTAACTGGGCTCTATAACTCAGATCAAGGTCCTCGGTCAATGTATCTCCTGACCAGTTGCCTGCGTCAATAATTGCTTCTTTTCTCCAGATACCTGCTGTTCCGTTGAAGTTCATCCAGAGTCTGTTAAGGCTGCGGGCGGACTGTTCTACCATAAAATGTCCGTCAATTCCGAGAGACTGAGCATAGGTGAATTTCGAATAATCACGATTGATATGTCCCCACCTCGTTTGAATAAAGGCAAGTTTTTTGTCATGGACTATATGAGGTATTGTTTTTTCAAGAAAATCGGGATTGGGAAGAAAATCTGAATCAAAAATTGCGATATATTTATTTTTTGTCAGGGTAAGTCCATATTTCAATGCACCGGCTTTATGTCCTGCGCGGTTCTTTCTTCGTATGAGCTTGATATTAATTCCTTTTTTACGAAGTTTGGCTATAACTTTTCTTGCGATTTTTGTTGTTTCGTCATTTGAATCATCAAGGACTTGTATCTCAAGTTTTGATTTTGGCCAGCGTATTTTACTTATATTTTCGATAAGTCTCTCTACTACAAAGACTTCATTATAAATGGGCAGCTGAATGGTTACCGAGGGGGTAGTCTTGAGTTTTTTAGGTTTCGGGTTATGCCCTGTTCTTTTTTTTCTTAAATAAAGTACGCATATTATGTAGTAGTGCATGCCGTAAATAAATAGAAGCAGCCATGAGAGAAAATTTACTACTGCTAAAATAATTCCAAAAATATCCATTTTTAATTTATCTTTCTTTTATTCCCAAATATTGTTGCTTAAGTCCTTCTAAGTAGTCCCAGAGAGAAGAAGTTAAAATTAAATCAATAGTAAAAATATCAAAATATAGGAGAAAAAGAAAATTTATTCTTTTCTTTTATTCTTTGAATCAATAGATAGAAGAGATATCATTTGTTACTGTTGAAATTTAAGGATTTCATCTTTAGATTTCATACTGCCTTAAAACAAAAGGATTTAGGAAAAGAAAGACAGGAGTAGGAAATGTTTGGAGTAATATTTAAAGCAATTTTCGGCACAAAGGGTGAGAGAGACCTTAAGAAAATGCAGCCTATTGTAGATAGAATAAATTCTCTTGAGTCTGAAATGAAGAGCTTGAGCGATCAGGAACTTAGCGCAAAAACTGATTATTTTAAAAAAAGAATAAAAGATGAGATGGGTGCTGATCCTTCTGAAATTTCTCTGGACGTAGAGGGAAATGCGGGAAATAAAAACAAGCTGAAGGATATTCTTGACTCACTTCTTCCTGAAGCTTTTGCTGTTGTAAGGGAAGCCGCTTTCCGTACGATTAAACTCCGTCCCTATGATGTTCAGCTTATTGGAGGGATAGTCCTTCATAATGGGATAATTGCCGAAATGAAAACAGGAGAAGGAAAGACCCTGGCGGCTACGATGCCTGTGTATCTTAATGCACTCGCCGGCAGAGGTGTGCATCTTGTTACTGTTAATGATTATCTTGCTGAACGTGATGCTGAATGGATGGGTCCTATTTATAGAATGTTAGGTCTTACAGTAGGCTGGATAATAAACGATATTTCTCCGGAAGATAGACAGAAAGCCTACGCGTGTGATGTTACTTACGGTACCAATAATGAATTCGGATTTGATTATTTAAGAGATAATATGGTTGAAGCTATTGAGCTTAAGGTTCAAAAGAATTTTTATTTTTGTATTGTTGATGAGGTCGATTCCATACTTGTTGATGAAGCAAGAACTCC
>JAGLSM010000209.1 GCA_023135745.1 Spirochaetota bacterium
AATTAAGATGAAATCACTAATAATCAATGAATATTACTTTACTTTGAAGATAAATATACTGATCAGTAAAATTTTCTTGAAAAATTAAATACCGGGGAGAAAACCGGAAAACCCGACCATAGAAAATTTTTGTCCGTTAGAAAAACGGCTCTTTGTAAAATTGTATAGTGGATAAATATTATTATCCATTACACAGAAGTTGATTATGTTAAAATCGTATTTTTTCTTTGCTCTTTTTACTACTTGCAGGAATAAATCTTTGATTTTGGACTCTCGCAAGATGTATTCTCCCCTGTTTATCCTGGCTGTTACGTGATATTGGGCGTTTTCTTTTAATTTTCTGGGTTTTCTCATGATTTTCTCCTGTTGATTTGTTATAGAGAAGACAAATCAGAATGGAAAAAGTTCCCATTATTTTATTTTTTTCAGTTAATTTAAAATTTTTATTGTTCCTCCGTCCCCAAGATATGTAATTTACCCCGGAGAAAGCACCTCAGACCCTGAGAAATACTCATTTCGCCCCCCCCACCTCCGTCCCCAATCACTTCATCCAGCTTTTGCACCTCCGACCCCAATACAGTCCCCAATACATTGTGATTTAAATACCCTTTTTGCCAAAAGGTATTGCATAAAATATACAAGTTGCTTAAAATGACGTATCAACAATGAATTTTGACCCAATTCAATGATGAATAAAATGATTAAAACAGAAAGTTTACCTATGGACCCAAGAATCAATTCGATTTATACTCAAGTAGAAAAACTGCTTCTTAAAAATCAAATTGATTGTAATCTGTCAAAAAATACAGATCCTATTGATGAAATCATAAAGGGTCTTGATAAACTCGAAAATACTCCTAAACACGGGACATTGCTATCTGATAAGGAATATCTGGATAATATACTTAACTCAATGTTTAACACCATCATTGTAGTCAAACCTGATGGAATAATAAAAAGCGTAAACAGAGCCTTATTGAACCAGCTGGGATACCTTAAGGAAGAAGTAATAAACAACAAGATTGATACACTGATTAATTTTGAAAAAAAGTCAAATGATTCCTGGGTTAAAACCATTTTAACTGAAGGCTTTATTAATCATACAGCTAAAGAGTATTATAGAAAAGACGGAATATCTGTGCCTGTTTTATTTTCAGCATCCCCGATGTTAGACAACGACAACAATATAACCGGTATTGTCTGCGCGGGTCAAGATATGACTGAAATACAGATAGCCCGGAAAACCCGTGAAAAACTTCTGGCACAGCTGGAAACAACCAATGATGAACTTAAAGACTTTGCGTACATTGTTTCCCATGACCTGAGAGCGCCGCTGCGGGCAATTTCAACACTCGCTCAGTGGCTTGTTACCGACTACCATGATAAACTTGACGAAGAAGGTCAGGAACAATTAAACCTCCTCATTAACAGAGCTAAAAGAATGGAAGCTCTTATTGACGGAGTACTTCGATATTCCCGTGTTAACCGGGAAAGACAGGAAATATCGGAAACCGATCTTAATGAAATAGTCAGCAATGTAATTGATCTAATAAACTGCCCTGAGAATATCACAATAGAACTTTCGGATACTCTTCCAATTATAAATATTGATAAAACACGTATATCCCAGGTGTTTCAAAACCTTATTGGAAACGCGATAAAATACATGGATAAAAAAAGAGGAATTATACAGATCGGATTCCTTAATGAAAAAAAAGCATTTAAATTTTTTGTAAAAGACAACGGACCGGGAATAAGCAAAAACTATTTCGATAAAATTTTCCAGATATTTCAGACGCTTAACTCCAGAGATGAAATTGAGAGTACGGGCATTGGCCTTTCAATTGTAAAAAAAATTATTGAACTCTACAATGGTAAACTGTGGATTGAATCAATTCCCGGAGAAGGTTCTACATTTTATTTCACTTTACCCGAGAATATAAAGAAGAAATGAAGGAGATTTGTTAATGAGAAGCAAAAAACCAATTCTTTTAATTGAAGATGACAAAGTAGATGCTATGACTATGAAACGCGCATTAAAAGAGATTAATGTTACAAATAGATTGGAAATAAGAAATAACGGTGAAGAAGCATTTGAATATTTAAAAAATAATGAAAATGAAATGCCATGTATAATTCTTCTGGACCTGAATATGCCAAAGATGAACGGTTTTGAATTCCTCGAAAAAATAAAGGATAACGCGGCTGTAAAACAAATACCCGTTATTGTCCTTACAACATCACAAGAAGAACAGGACCGTATCAACAGTTTTGATGCCGGAGCATCCGGTTATATGATAAAACCGGTTGACTACAAACAATTCGTTGAGGTAATGAAGGCGATAGATATGTACTGGTCTCTCAGTGAACTGCCGGAATAAGGACCAATATTGAACAAAAATATTTTTTGCATTATTCCCTGCAGAATAAGATTTTTTCTCTATCTATTGTGCTTTTCTTTGTTTTTTTTATTCTCACTCTCATCAACCCTAAGCAATCCGTTAAACATTTTAAAAGTCAAAAGCCCACAGAGAAATTACTATCTTACTTTCGACTGTCATGACAATAACGAAAATCTGAATTATATTCTAAGAACATTAAAAAAACATTCAGCAAAAGCTACCTTCTTTATAACAGGATATTTTATTAAAAAATTTCCGAATGATGTAAAAAACATTTTAAAAAACAGACATATAATAGGCAATCATACTCTTACACATAGAAAATTCTCCAACAGCAGAAGTCTTCTTTATGAGATTCGTAAAACAGAACAACTATTTAAAAAATTAACAGGCAAAAATATGACAAAGATATGGAGAGCACCATATCTTCAGCACCTTAGTAAAAAATGGATGCTGATCAGCATGAAAAACGCAGGATACCAACACATCGATGTATCGCTGTTTTCAACTGACTGGATAACTAAAAAAGATTACAGGTATATAAGCAATAAAAGATTTCTCCGTATATTTAAAAACAGGCTTGACTGCAGCCGTTATAAAAGAATTCACATTGACGCAAGTTCATACAAGTGGTATCAAAGCAGCAAAACAAGTTACAACGGAATAATCATGTTAATGCACGCGGGAAAATACAGAAAATTCAAAAGAGACTTTGTCTACTGCCTTGATACTGTTATTGGACACCTGAAGAAAAATAATTATAAATTCATGACTTTTGAAAAATTTGAAATTTAAAAGGAAAGACATTTTTTTAAAATGCGTATTGGACTCACTACATCTTTAGCTATTCTATTTATTTCCTTTTTTACTTCCATAGACAGCAGTGTCTTATCTGAGAAAAAAAACCTCTATACGGCAGAATAATCGCGATAAACGCGGGACACAACAAGGCGTTTTCCCCATATTCTCTTCGTAACGGTGACTCAAGAGGAGTGAACTCGATATATGGCAAAGAAAAGATGTATTATCCGGGCAATCCTATTGCAATTAGAAAAGGTAAATATAGAGGCGTCATCAGGAAGGCTGATCTTACTTACGACATATCAAAAAAACTTCAGGTAAAAATAGAAAAACTTGGAGGCAGATGTATTCAAACTCGAGTAGAACCCTGTAAACCTACCTGGCACGGGCGGTACATCAATCTCCTAAGAAGAGCAGAAATTGCCAACAAATCAGGGGCAAATATACTGCTGGACATTCATGCCAACAGCGGATTAAGGTATCATCGCGGATATCAAATTTTTATTCCATGCCGTTCAAAACGCCGCTGGAAAGTAAAATTCATGAAACTGAAACACTTAAATTTATGCAATAAGAATTTGGTTTTTTACAAAAGTCTAACACTTGCAAAATCGATTGACCGATACCTCTATCGTTTCTACCTGAAAGCAAAAGGGATCCCTCCTTCATTTCCCCAGCCTATCTATGTTTCAAAATTCAAGGTAATAAAGTATGCAAGAATGCCTGCTGCAATAATTGAATACGGTTATATGACCAGTCGGCATGAAATGGACCTCCTGGCCGATGAGGATTACAGGGATAGAATGGCAGATTATATAGTTGTCACAATTATTGAATATTTTAAAAAATAAAAAGACGGATCATCCGGCATTGAGAAATCTTTTATGAAATCCCAAAAAACTTAATGTCCGTCTTTTTTATGATAAACTTTTACTTATTTTTTTGAGTAAGTGTCTCTTCGTGCATTTTCAGCATAACTACACCGTGCCTGAGATCATTTTCCATCTTTTGAAGCTGCGGAACCTTCATTGCAAATTTACCGGGAAAAAGTATGAATGAATTTATCGCTCTTCTCAAGATTTTCATATCCTCTTTTATTTTTATTATATCTTCTTTTTTTGAAGCTTTCATTGCGTCTTCAAATTCCTTGCGCCATCTGTCCATAACTTTTTCGTAGATCTTTTCAAAAAG
>JAGLSM010000021.1 GCA_023135745.1 Spirochaetota bacterium
CATTATTTGTATTATCAATCACAGGAAGATCGGTTCTTGTGCCGTTCTTCCAGTAACAGGGGACTGTAATATCAGAGTTGTCTGTTGTATACCCCGCGATATAGATCACGGCATACTTATCATCTTCGCCGCAGGAACTGCAGAAAAACATAAATCCGATAATCACCATAAACAGTACCAAGATATAATTTTTTTTCATCTAATTTTCCTCCGTTATAGTAATAATAGTAACAATTCTTCTTACATTAATATGTTTTATTTATACTATTTTCATTTGTAAATTTATTCTCTCATAATCTTTAATCTCATTCTAGTTTATAATTTGCTTCGTATCAAGTATTTTATTATTGTAAATTAATATAGAATCTAACTTCCTGAATTTGGATTTCGTCCCGCCTCCTGCTGCCTTCTGACTTTTCTTTTTTTACGAATACCTATAATAATCAAGACCAGCGCTCCTCCGCCGAAAGCCAGGCTCCAGCTGAACAAACCAAAGGTACCTCCAAAATTCTTGATAATAGCCCATCGTGGATTCTCAGGAGAATATAAAACACTAACCGGTTCACCCAGGTCATAGGAAGGAGGATTACTGCTGTGATTTGCCATAAAAAAGACTGTTTGACCTTTTTTAGTTAAAAACCTGACCTTCGGCTTGTATGTTATGCTGGTCTTGCCCTTTGAAGTGCTTTTTATTCGGATAAGTTTTACCACCTCACCGGTAGTTGTCTCGCCGCTTGTCAACAACAAAATATTAGCAGTCATTAATAGCAAAAAAATCGTTACGAGCGGGGCTGCAAACACAAATTGAATACGTCCCGGTTTATCGATACTTAAAACCTTTTTCACCTTTGTCCAGATAGTTTTTCCACGGCTGGATGTTCCTATAAAAACAATAAGCAGAGTAATACCAATAAATAATCCAATGAAAATACCCGGTAAAACCTTAGGATCAATTACTCCCAACAGCTTTGAACGCACCTTACAATTGGGTAAATCCGCCTCAAGTTGACGTATTGTCTTTCTTTCAATATCATAAGGAATATACAAACTTCGCAGTGTCTTTATTTTACTCAGTAAAAGCAGCCCATCATCAGTGATTTGTGATTCAGCGATTTCCAGTACCTGAAGATGTTTTAATTTTAACAGATACTTCATAGCCTTGTCAGTGATTGATATTTTTCCAAGTTTAAGAACTCTCAATTCGGTGAAATTTGTAAGACAGGCAATCCCTTTATCAGTGATTCCTTTGCCTCTTATTTCGAGCCATTTTAGAGTGCTGAGTCCGGAAAGAAGCAGCAGATCCTTGTCATCGATTTTTAAACCTTTTAATTTTAGTCCTGTAATGCGGGACAGCTGTTTTTCTGAATAGACGTGTCCACGGCCATTCAGCCAATCGCTGATTTTTTTGTAGTTACTCTCGGCGGCATTTAAACCAATAGAAAACAATAGCATGAGAACCGTAATGAGTTTTTTCATACAAGGCTCCTTTAGTGATTATCATATCATACCACAGGCTACTGCGGGTATATAGAGTTTTTTGTAAATACAGAAGGATAATCGCTATTGTAAAAAAACACATTCATATCTCACCTAACCCTATCCCTTCCCTCAGAGGGAAGGGTACTGTTGAAAAATAATTTCTAGCATTTCTTTGGAATTTATTAAGGCACGGATGTAAACAGAAAAGTTACATGTTGCCCCATTCCCTCCCAGGGAAGGGGGATAGGGGGTTAGGTCAGGCAATTGCCCTATCCATCCAAAATAACATCTCAATAAATCTACACATCCCATATTTTCATTTTAAAGGAAGAAGAATAGGGGGAGTTTTCTGTCTTATTCGCTTTAATAATCTGCTTATGGGATTAATTTTATAATCTTCTAAACAAAAGGATTTAACTGTTTGGGATTTTCACAAATAATATTTATGGATATTCTTTAATGACATCTAATATCAGGCCATCTGGAGAGATCCTTGATTTGCTCAAGATCATCAAGAGTAATTCCTTCCTGATTCATTTGCTGAAGCAGGGTGTCCCTTGCACGGTTAAGACGTGATTTGACAGTACCAATAGGGACACTGAGAATATTTGACATATCTTCATAGGTTTGCTTTTGATAATAATACAATGTCAGTACTTCGCTGTATTCCTCCGGTTCTATAAACAGCATCAGATCTAACACTCGTTCTATTTGTTCTATCAATTCAGTCCGGTTGACCGGATTGCTGTAAACATGTATATCTGATAGTACGGATTCGACATTTTCGATTTGTGTATCATTCTTTTTTTTCCGCAAGATGTCATTGCAATGATTAATGACAACACGAATAATCCAGGATGCCATCTTGTCATAATCCTTCAACTGATCATGTTTTACAGAAGCTTTCAGAATTGCTTCATCAACTGCATCTTCCGCGTCATCAGCATTACCTAATTTCATACTCGCTATTTTTATTAATCTTGCTTTATAGATGTATGCAGCTTCAATAAACTGTTTTTCTTCCTGCCCAAATTCTTTAAGATGTATAATGATTTTATCCTTTTTTTTAGATATACACATACTTTAACATGACTTTATAAAAAAAACGAATTTAAATTCAAAAATATGGAACAAATTCACATATGAACTACGTCTTTATTATGTAGTCATCAAAGAGACAAAAGACAGCTTATGTGGTGATTACAAAAATAGAGATACGTATCTTGACTTAATATCATATTCAAAAATCACTTTAAAAGCAACCTCACTTATGAGGCATAAGCCGGGGCACATTTACTGCCCTTAGGTGAGGTATGCAAAAATGAAAAGGAGTTTATCATGAGTGACTATTTAGTTCAAATCCCTGAAAACATTCACACACATATTAGGGACATTACCAAAACTTCAGGCTTGGAAGAGTCAGAAGAATCAGTAGATAAAATTGCTCAAGGCTGGCTTGAAAAAAAGAAGGTATTTGAGGATCAAATACAGACAATGGAAATGGTTGAAGTTGATTTGCTGGATCATAACAGTATCGATGGAGCACTGGCCCTTACTTATTCCGGATCATTAATAAATATTGGTCCAAAAAAAGATGAAGAGCGGACAATTGAGTATACCAGCATTGGTCTTCGGTCAGATGTCCCTCAATCTGCAATGAATGATGCTTCAATTTTGAGTGGAGATGTAAAAGTTGATGAATGTCTTCAGTTTGAAGTTGGTCCGGTGCAGACAACATCACCAATTTACAAGATTGCAGTATGTATGGGAGATCTTGATGTGGATGATCAGGAAGAATTGATTAATAACACGACTCAACTGCTCAAGGAAGAATTCGTTAATGTCAACAAAACAATTGTTCTTGGATAATTGTAAATGGAAAAATTTAATTACTGTCCGGTATGCCAAAGTGCTCCGGACAGTGATTAAACAAAAGGAAATATAATGACTATTACAACAATATTTGATAATACTACTACTAAAGAACTGGCAGCAGAACTAATTCATGTATATACAAAAAACACATTGCCGGATATTGATTCTTACCAGAAACTTGTGAAACAAGTCAAGCGCAAGCTGTTATATGAAGCCAATGTAATAAGGCCGCATAACAAGGCCGGATTTCCGGGTGGGATTGTATATCTTAAAAAGAATTTGCCAACCATTATTATTCCTGACTTACACGCACGTATGGATTTTTTCCTGAATGTTTTGTTTTACAAAGATTCAACCGGATTATCTAATCTTCAGAAACTGGGACTCAATTTATTGCAAATCGTCTGTGTTGGAGACGGATTCCACGCCGAAGAACGCGCTCAAAAGAGATGGCTCCTGGCACTGGAGGAGTTTAATAATGAGTATGAAGACCATAAAAATATTGATCAGGAAATGAAAGAAAGTTTTAACCTTATGGAAATGGTCATGAGAACAAAAATAGCATTTCCGGAGGTTTTCCATTTTTTAAAAGGCAATCATGAAAACATCGCAAATGAAACAAATCATGGAAATCACCCCTTCAGAAAATTTGCCTTTGAAAGTCCCATGGTGACATTTTATGTAAAAAATTTTTATGGAGAGGCATTCTTACAGGATTACAGCAAATTTGAAAAATGCCTGCCTATTATTGCGGTTGGTAGAAACTTCCTGGTATCACATGCTCAGCCTCTTCAGTTCTATGATAAAGAAACACTTATTGAATATTGGTCAAATCCTGATGCCATTGAAGGATTAACCTGGACAGATAATGATCTGTCAAAACAAGGGACTGTGCAAAAAATGTTAAAATATTATATAGATCCAATGTTTTATAAAAATTCACTTTATTTTGCCGGACATAGAGCTATTAAAGAAAAATATTCTTTATTGGAAAAAGGCAGATTTGTTCAGCTTCATAATCCTGATAAATTCTCAATTGCCAATATACAAATTTCACAAAAAGTAAACCTTGATAATATTGTCATGGAACTGAAAAACAACATCAAACAAATATTAAAAAGCAGTCATATACGAAAATTAAATGCGGTGAAACTATGAAAAAACTGCCCAAAAAAATCGGAAAATATAATATTCAAAAAAAAATTAGTGAGGGAGGAATGAGCTCAGTTTATCTGGCTGAACATCCAGGCTTGAAGCGGTTTGTTATAATAAAAAAGCTAAAAAATCTGGAGGGCGTTCAGGCAATTGAACGTTTTGAACGGGAAGCCCGAATAATGATGGATCTTCGCAATGAAGGTATTGTTCAGGTGCATGATTATTTTAATGAAGGATCATATTGTTATACAGTTATGGAATATGTGGATGGACTGACATTAGAAGAATTATTAGATAAAAAAAGAATAATAAATAATGATTTTGCTATGTTGATAATTAGAGAGGTCTGCAAAGCTCTTAAATATTCTCATGATAACGGCATCATACATAGAGATATTAAACCGGCAAATATAATGATTTCACGTAATGGAGAAGTAAAGCTCACAGATTTCGGCATTGCTACTTCAAATCAGGATGCTGGAGACGGATTAACAATTGAGGGTATGACACTTGGTACTCCGGCATATATGCCGCCGGAACAATTCAGCAGAAGTAAATATGTTGACCATAGAGCTGATATTTATTCAGTTGGAGTTACTTTATATGAAATAGTGTGTGGTAAAAAACCATTTCCCGGAGGTTTTAATTCCGAGACACTGGATGCTATTCATTACGGGAGATTTATTTCTCCGCGGAAAATTAATCCAAGAATCAAACGTGTAATACTCCGTGTGATTAAAAAAACAATGCACAGAAAGTATGCCAGACGATATAAAGATATCAAAAAAATCATAACCACATTCACCAAACATTTAAAAGCATACAAAAATATAAAAGAATCCATATATTCTTATATTTGGGAAAATAATAATGAAAAAACTTTTAAAAAAACAGAACCCATCCGTCAGAAGAAAAAGCATACCAAACTTATTAAGTCGTCCGTTACCGCGATTACATGCGCAATATTGTTGGGTATCAGCGGATTATACTGTTACAATCATGGTTATTTTCATGAACTTTTTTTCTCTAGTTCAATTGGTGCCCTGCGTATCAAAATTAAAGTAAACAAGTTTCGAATAAATAAGGATCCAAAGGATCTTTATATAAAAACCTTTTTATATAAAAAAGAAAAAGGAATTCTTAAACGTGTTAAGGATGTTTCTTTTAATTATAAAAATAATTCATTGGACAATGAAACCATACAGTCTAAATGGTATCATTGTTTTACATCAAAGAAAAAGTACCTCAATGCGGGGCATTATTTTTTAAATATTCATTGTGAAAATCAAAATTTCCAAAAACATTTTTATCTGCAGCCGCGATGTATTCAAAAAATGAACAAAGCAACAATCTCAGCAGAAGAAATAAATTTTACATTAGTTTCAGGAATTAGACAGCCTCTGTACGTTTATTATACTGTCAGAGATATCCGAAACAGAAAAAATATTACTGCAAGTACTGATTTATACATTTATTACTACGGCTGGAAAAAATGGAATAAATTCATCCGTTTAAAAAATTATAAAAAAATCCTGACATCAGGAAAAAGGTGCCTGTTTAAAATCCATAAGAAAAATTACTACACAAAATTCCATCGGATTTATGTCAATCATTATCAGAATATTCTTAGTCTGAATATTCATCTTACTCCCATACCGGGGAAAATATACATTGATGCCAATAAGGAATCTTTGAGAGTCCTGATAAACAATTCAAATTACTATTTTTGGGGCGGTAAGTCGAGAAAGTATAAAAAACTTGAAAAAACAATTACAGGTCAATGGCAAAAAATACTGCTGGATCCGGGATATTACAGGATAACAGTTAAGAAATCATCATCAATAAAAAGATCAGCAAATGTCGTAATAAAATCAGGAAGTAAAATGCGTTTAAAAATTACATATGATTCTACCAAAAAGAATATTGCTTTAAGAGTTATTAAATAAAAAGAAGGAGATAAATAAAATGACATTAAAAAAAAGAAAAATCTTAATCTGCTTAATCGGCCTGCTTGCCGGTCTTGCAACCTGGCCAATTGCTGAAACCGCGATCACATTGCAATCACACTTCAATTCCTATTTGACCTTCAGTGTATTTCTGGGATTTATATTCGGTTTTTTTATGGGAGGTTTTTTTGGATCTTGTGAAGGAGTGACATTATCAATAAAACATCGCATTTTTACAGGTATGATAACCGGGGCAGTAATTGGAGCAATTGGCGGAATTGCAGGATTCTTAATTGGGCAGGGAACACTTTTTGTATTAGGCGAAATTTTCGTAAAAAGCAGCAGTTTTAATACATATGGATTGCCCGCATCAAGAGCTGTAGGCTGGGCAATTCTGGGAGTATTTATTGGAATAGTTGAAGGAGTCAGGTCTAAATCGAGAAAAAAGATTAGAGCCGGATTGCTGGGCGGTCTGGTTGGTGGATTTGTTGGCGGTTTGGCACTTGAATATACCCGCATGAATATAGAGAATATAATGTTTGCCAGATTGATTGGACTTCTAATTTTCGGAGGAAGCATAGGTTTTTTCTACAGCATGATTGAACATGCTCTTAGTGCCGGCGTATTACGTGTCTTAAACGGGAAAAATAAAGGGCAGGAGTTTATACTGGTTCAGCGCAGGATCAAAATCGGTAAGTCTCAAAAAAGTGATATTTGTATAAAAAAATATGCAAATGTGATGAATGATCATGCCTTATTGTCAATCAAGGAAACAAAAAATGATAATTATTTAATCCTCAGGAGTCTTCACCCAACTTTACCTGTAACAGTCAATGATATGCAGAAAATGAAACATAAGTTACTGGTCAATGATGTAATACAGATTGGGACAGCTAAATTAATATACATGCTGTCATAATAAATTTTATAGGAGATCATCATGAAAAAATTACTAATTCTAGTTTTCTTAATAATAAATAGTGCACAAATCAATGCATATACAATTCGTATATCGCAGCTTGATCCTTCAAATCTTTTGTTAAATCAGAAGGTAGATGCCTATATAAGTGTTACAAAAAATGGAGTCCCGGTCAGAAATCTCCATAAAAAAAACTTTACAGTATATGAATCTGCTTTTAATAACAAGTATATAAAGGTTCCGATTAGAGGATTTAAACATAGAGCTAATCATGAACAGGGCATTAATTTTTTACTGCTGGTGGATAATTCAGGCAGTATGTATAAAACACTTAATGGCAGAGTCACAAAAAATGTTTCCCAACAGAGAATTACAATAGCAAAAAAGGCAGTTCAGGCTTTTTTAAACAGCGTGAAAAATCCAAAAGATAATGTAGGTTTAGCTGTTTTCAATTCATACTACACTCAATTGACTTCACCGGATGTAGATAAACAAAAAACATTCGATGGATTAAACAGGATTATCAGACCGGATTTTAAAAGCGGGTATACAGAAATATATGCAAGTATCTGTCAGGCAGTAAAAACATTAAACGGCAGCCAGGGCCGTAAGGTAATTATAGTTCTATCAGATGGTCGGAATAAATATTATTCACTCTACCAGAAGAAACCGCATCATAAATACGGAACAAAATTGTTCCGTCATACGGAATCCATTAAAGATTCATTGAAGTCCGGCGCAAGTATATTTGTTATCAATTTTGGTATCGGACAAATGAAAGATACTTATCTTGGACATATTGCAAAGGCTACCGGAGGACTGGTTTTTGAAGCAAATAGCGGACAAAGCTTAAATCAAATGTACCGTAAGATTGCAAATTTAGTAATAAATGAATACAGGTTAACTTATACAGCGACCATGCATCCTGCGGATATTAAAAATGTGAAAGTGTTTCTTAACAAGAAACAAGATGCAAATATGTATTATTTTTCCAGTACCGTTTTTGGTCTGGCGCGCGGTATTTTTTTATGGCTTTTATTTCCTTTATTATTTGCTATTTTCTTGCTTTGGTTATTGACAAAGTTAAAATCAGGAAACATGTATACAGGACCCGGCCTTGAAGTTCTGGAGAGAGCAAAAACAGTTGTCTTTGATGGTATTAAAAAAGGTGTAACAATGCCATTATCATCCAATTCAAAAACCATGATCGGACTTGGTGAAGATAAAACAATTATTTCCAGTAATGCCGCTAAAATCACTGGTGATAAAGTAACCATCATGTTTGATAATAACAGACAATCTTATATCCTTAAGACACCCCGCCCAATAAAAGTGAATAACAACCGTGTTACACGGAAAGTTCTTAATTCCGGAGATGTTATAAACATTAACAACAAAACAATAGTCTTTGACGCCGGGGTAGAGTAAAGGAGAGATGTATGTCGTTAAAAAATGGAATGGTTTTAAAACAACGATATAGAATTCTGAGTACTCTGGGGAAAGGCGGACAGGGTGCTGTTTATCTATGTGAAGATATTGATGTATATAATCAGAAAAAGGCCATCAAACAATTTCTCAATATGCAGAGTATGTCCAGAGAGGAACGGCAGACGGCGCTTGCAATGTTTAAAAAAGAAGGAGCTTTTCTGGCAATGCTGGATCATCAGGGACTGCCTAAAATCAGTGACAAATTCAGTTCTAACGGCCGTTGTTATTTGGTTATAGACTATGTAGAAGGACAAAATCTGGAAACAATCCTGAAAGAAGATCCTTCTTTTCTTAATGAAGCAAGGATTGTTGATATAGCTTTGAAACTGTGTGATATATTGAATTATATGCATACACGTGTCCCACCAATTGTTTTCCGTGATGTAAAACCTGAAAATATTATCCTAACAAAGGATTTTCAGGTTAAACTGATTGATTTCGGCACTGCCCGTTTTTTTGATAAAAGAAAAAAAAATGACACCATTCAGGTTGGGACAGTAGGATATGCCGCCCCGGAACAATATACAGGTACATCAGATCCAGCATCAGACATTTATGCATTTGGCGCGCTATTACATCATCTATTGACAGGTCTTGATCCCAAGTATTTGTCACCTTTTGAAGCAGAGAGAATCCCTATTTGTTCCATTAAAAAAGGTTTCTCTGAAAATATTGCGGCTGTGGTTCACAAAGCATTGCAGAGTTCACGAAAAAAAAGATATAATAACATTGCAGACATGAAAATGGATCTTTTAAAAAATGAATTAATCAATATATGCCCTATATGCGGAAACGTAATGTTAGCAGAAAATAAACAGTGCGGACAATGCGGTACAAAAATACTAAGTAAAGTCTTGCAAAAAAATCATTCAAAAAAACTGCATTATCTGGAAACGTCAGATGGATTAGTTCATAAAACTGCTTATTTACACAAGGACTTGTTAAGTATAGGGCGCGCACAATCTAATGATATTGTAATAAAAGACGGAACAGTCTCAAGTAGACATGCAGTTCTCGAAAGAAAAAATAATAAGTTTATGATTACTGATTTAGGTTCAGCAAACGGGATTCTTATAAATGGGAAAAAAGTAATCCATAAGAAACTCAAACCCGGAACTCAGGTTAAACTAGGGAATGTAATTTTGTTTTATAGGATGAAATCCAATTAATAAATTATAGATAATTGATTAAAATATCATTCATCTCGACTACTTGCGTGATTATAACATCTCAAACAATAGCACAAAATGTTAGGAATTTAAGCCAAATAAATTTTATAATATTAATATTAAGAAACATCATTACCAATATTGATTTAACATATTAAAAAAGATGAATGAATTTACTCTAACAATTGGTGCGGAAGTTAATTCATTAGATTCTGTCCCTAATAACCTGTCAAGCATTCAAATACAACCGGCAAAATATGCTGTGTTCAGTATTAAAGGAATTGCCCCTATTATACAAAAAGCCTGGGATAATATTTGTATGGATTGGATAAGAAAATCCAAATATTCAATGAAGTCCTTGCATCCTAATTTTGAAACATATGAAGAAAGCTGGACAAGGCTTGAGCCGGGGTACGTACATATACATATTGCTCTTGAATAAATGTATTCTAATACTGATAACCAACCGGATTTTTCCGCTAACCCTTAAGCAGGCATTACAGGAAGCCCTGAAAAATAGTCCTGACTTAAAAGCATCTCTCTGGAAAACCAGAGCCTTATTTGAAAAAGAGAACCGTCACCTCTGGATATCGCCAAGAAACGTCTCGCAAGCGGTGAAATAAGTGATCAGGAATTTGATGAATTAAAAAGTGAATTATAAAATAAAATGTGAACAAAGTATTAATAAAATGCTGTTCCAGATTAGACTTGGCCATTCCATTGGTTTAATTTAATTCTAAATTTCAAAATTAAAGCCGATAGAGAATTTAGATAAATTTAAAGAATTCATATAATCAAAAATCCCGTATTCATATTTAAAATCTATACTGTAAGTTTTAATTTCAAAACAAATTCCAAGCGTAATAGAAAGAACAAATTTGTTAAACATGTCAATTCCGGGATTGTCTGTATAGTTACTCAGCAGAAAGGCTGCGTCAATACCGCCCATTAAAGACATACCAAAGCTGTATTCGTTAACTAAATAATACTTAGCAATCACAGGTATTCTCAATGCCACAGGAATCCATGTATTTGAAGAATCATCTACTACTTTAAGATCCAGCATTGGTCTGATGCTAAGCGCGAAATCATTCTCCAATGGAAAGTCGATTGAAAAACCGAAGGAAACACCAAATTCAGCCTCCAAAGCGTTTGTTCCCGCGGAACTCATATTAAGTGAAGAAAATTCAAATCGCCCTGAGAAGCGGGTCTGATCCTTAATCTTTAAAATGGCCGCATCAGAAAAAACGCTCCTTGAGCCAAGGTATTTAGTCTTCCAGTATTTTTCATTAAATTTTCCGTAACCAACCTTGGCGCCTGCCTTTGGAGCATGAATAAATTGATTATTACCGGCATAAATACCAACATGAGATGCGCCCGGTTTATAAGTCTGAAAAAAAACAAGATCACCGGGTTTCGGCTCCTTGGACTTTGGCAGCTTTTCATACTGCTTAAAAGAATTTCGGGGGATTGTCATTCCAATTTTTTTGTAAATAAAGTATACAAATCCGGAACAATCGAAACCTTTTGGAGTAATACCTCCCATTACATATGGAGTCCCAAAGTATTTCTTCGCTTCTTCAATTACGGATTTTCTTTTAGAAGGGGAGAATGTTTTAGAAAAAATACCAGTCGTTATGAGAAGTAAAAAACACAGAATTAAAATCGTAATAATTAAATTTTTACTTCTCATAAATTCATCCTCAGCATTTTTTATGACTATACACGAACAATTACATTTTGTCATTTATTTTTGAAAGATTAATTAAAAGAACGCAGATTAGGTTTATTGGAGGTAGGATAGAACAGTTGAGTAGACTGAGA
>JAGLSM010000210.1 GCA_023135745.1 Spirochaetota bacterium
ACCTGAATTCTTGTATTCATTTCCATAAAATAGAAATTCTTGTCTTTATCCACAAGGAACTCAATAGTTCCTGCACCAATATAGCCTGAAGCCACGGCCCCTTTTACAGCCGCGTCTCCCATTTTTTTTCTCAATTCAGGAGTCATAATTGGTGAAGGTCCTTCTTCAATCAGCTTTTGGTGCCTTCTTTGAATAGAACAGTCTCTCTCCCCGAGATGAATCACATTGCCGTGTTCATCAGCAAGTATCTGAAACTCAATATGTCTGGGTTCTACTATAAACTTCTCCAGATACATATTCGGATTGTTAAAACCCTTTTCAGCTTCTGTCTGCGCTATAACATAATTTTTCCTGAACTCTTCAGGATCATTTGCGAGACGCATTCCTTTACCACCGCCTCCGGCCGTAGCTTTTATCATTACAGGGTATCCAATTTTCTCAGCTTTACTCAACCCTTCATTTACGTCTTTTAGTATCCCGGTTCCAGGAGTTATGGGAACACCGGTAGATATCATTGTATCTCTGGCATTTGCCTTATCACCCATTTTATCTATTATCTCTTTTGTAGGACCAATGAATTTGATATTATGTTCAGTGCATATTTCTGCAAATTTCCCGTTCTCTGCTAAAAATCCATAACCGGGGTGTATCGCATCTGCTCCGGTTATATGAGCCGCGGAAATTATAGCAGGGATATTCAAATAGGATTCTGTTGATACCGGAGGACCAATACAGATATATTCATCAGCATATCTTACATGCAGACAGTTTTCATCAGCTGTAGAATAAACAGCTACAGTCTCAATACCCAGTTCTTTGCAGGCTCGAATAATTCTTAGAGCAATTTCACCTCTATTGGCAATAAGTACTTTTTTAATCATTATTCTCCCCCTCAGCATCCGAGCCTTCTCTTAAACGAATCAATGGTTGATCATATTCAACAGGCTGCCCATCCTCAACAAGAATTTCAGTTAATTTACCGGAAACCCGGCTCATAACATCATGAACTATATTCATTGTTATAATAATTCCGATCTGCTGACCTTCATTTATATGCTCCCTGAGTTTGACAATGGGTTTTCCGTTCTTTTCTTTACTTCTATAGAAGTAACCGACCCACTTGGAAAGGACATCCAATTTATTAGACTGTTTTTCAGGTGATTTATCCACCGTTTTTTCGACTGCAGTTTCAACAGGTTTTTTCACCACAGCTGCTTTTTCTGTTTCAGATTTTAAAGGTTCGGTATTTAAACGGACAATTTTTATCTTACTATTTGAACTTGTTATCTCACACTCTTTCATAGATGTAGAATTGATCGCGTCCATAATAGTATTGAGTTTTTTTTCTTCCATAAGAATTTAATTCCTTTCCGTTGGAGATAATTCCGGATAGATCATTTTTATGAGCTGCTTTATTAATTCATCAGTTTAGCATATAAAAAAAGGCCTGTTAGAGACCTTCAAATGAATTAATTAAGAAAATCATGATCACAATTGTCTGTAAAAACCATATTTAAGTTTTTTAAGACAATCAAATCATACAAGAAGCTCACAGGTATTTAAAATAATGATTGATTTGGTTTTACACAACAAAAAAATACTAATTAAGCAGGTGTAACTTCAACTTTTTGAATTTTGCCGTATCCATCCTGTGTTAGAAACTTAGAGAAATCCCTTTTATCATAACCCATGCCCTTTTCATCAATTGAATCAATCGTTATAAATTCAGTTGTAGACTGACCGTTTTCAAAAAACAGCGTAAGAATGAAGTTATAGGACCCGGCGGCAGGAGCTTTTATCCCAAAATATATCTGATTATTGTCCTTTACCGAAACAAGAAAGGATGAGGATCCGGCCTGTCCTTTATCAGAAAAGTATGTTCCGTCCTCTGCGGTTACAGACTCACTTACCACAGCGGCATCCGGCTCAGAAGTCTCAGATACCGTTTCCGGAGCCGAGCTCAAATCAAGAGAGTTCAGCAAATCATCATCAAGCATCAAGTCGGACTGGTCTGTCTGCGTAGAAGCTTCAAGTCCTGTTTCAGCAGGACTGCCTTCTTCAGAAACACTTGTATCCGATGCCGGTGAAACAGGAACCTGCGGTGATTCAGGCAGTCCTTCTGCATCCATGGTATTTTCCAATGATGCACTATCATCACCGGATACACTTTCATCCTGATTTTTAGTTTCCATACCCGAGTCAAATCCGGAAACATCCGCCTGAGTATCTGCAGGAACTGATGTATCAGGCGGAAGATCAGCAGTTATATCTGATCCCCCTGAAGAGGAACTCTGCGTTGTGTCATCAGGAAGATCATCAATTGCCATTGTATTCTCAAGAGAAGCCAAAATGTCATCTCCTGATATTATGTCATCTTCGGACTTTTCAACATTAATGGGTTCTGCCGGTTCAGTATTTATTATATCTTCGTTTTCACGTTGAGGTGCTTCTGAAACACTTACATCTGCATTTGATTCAGGAATCTCTTCAATAGTCATTGTGCTTTCAAGAGACGCAAGAACATCATCTCCTGAGATTATGTCATCTTCGGACTTTTCAATCACCACAGATTCGTCCTTAAATGATTCATCAGTTTTATCAACTGCAGCATTTTGGTTCGAATTAGTTGAATTATAATCCCCGTCATTCTTTGAGCCGGACAGGATACCGGGCGCAAGAAGCAGATTAGGATCCCCAAGATCATCAACCGATAATACCTCGTCATCAGAATTATTTGATTCTCCCGGTAAATCCATAAAAACATCAGAATCGAGATCCTGGTCCTCTTTTTGAAATTTTGATAATTCATACAGACTAGCTGAAAGATTCTGCTTATATATATGAAAATATATACTTCCAAAAGTCGCAATTGCACCCCCCAATGCCAACCCCGCGAGTATTGAAAAAGATATTCCTGATATCAGAGTAGAAATTACAGATAACAAAGATAAATCCGAAAGCTGAAGATTTTTTAAAGTTCCCATTAATAAAACTGACATCCCTTTAAATGAGGGAGACAAATATCCCATATCGGTATTAAGCATATAGGTGATGTACCCCCCGGATACAAGCAGTAATACCGGGATAATAGAAATTATAATAGAAAAAATTGCGGCAGGAATATTGGATAGAAGAATCTTAAACCATTTGGTTTTTATAATTTCCAAAATTGTTTTTAATTCGATTTTTAGATTTTTGAAAAACCCTCCTCCTTGATCCTTATACGAAAAAAGAACATATCCGGGAAAAACAGCCAACCCGAATGAGATTACAATACCGCAAAGCAAAGCTATAACAGAAAGAAGAATAATTGGGATCAGAAAAACTCCATATACAAGACTTCCTGCTTCCGGAATTAATCCACCCATGCTTAAAAGCATCTGTAAAATAACAAAAACCGAAGCAATAATAACGTATTTAAACATGATTCCGGCAGTAATAAATCCCGAACCGCTGAACCAGAAAGCTTCTCTGATTTTAATAAATTCACCTGTATCGTCTCTCTTTTTAATTAAAGCAGCCACTTCTCCAAAAGACCAGGCAATAGGTAAAATGGAAAATATTAAGCCCAGAAAAAACAGCCATGGCAGTTTTAACACAATTGAAAGGCTGTAAGAAAGAAAAACAACAAAAATAGCCACTGAAAGCCCTATTCCTCCCAATAACCAATATCTGTAGTTGAGTATAGAAAGCATTGCTTTCCAGGAAATAACGATAATTTTCCACATATAATGAAAAAAGGAAGCGATTATGCCCCATAATGCAACAACAGGCCGCCCTAACCATAAAAGCCAGTTCATCCTGATTGCCCATAAGTGCAAAACTTTATTACTTTTTTCTGACATAACAGCCTCTTTTCAACTTTTACCCGGTAAAATCCCGAGTCTTTCAATCCCTGTTTATTGCATTGGAACAAAACCGTAAGAAACGTGCATACAACAGTCTCTATCTTTAATTATCGAAAGATTTCTGATATAATAAAATGATTTTTTAAAGAAATTTTGACCGGAAAATAAAGTACACTATAACATCTAAGAGATTTGGCCAATGCAATAGATCGGGGCAGAAAGAGTGCAGGCAGACAGGCATTGACGATTATTAAAAATTATACTATAATATAACTATGAGGATAATTAATATTAAAAATTTTAGTATCGTTCTTTTACTAATAACACTTTTATTAACAATTACAAACTGCGGTGACCAGATTGAGATTAAATTAAGTGATAAAGGTTCTCTTAATTTAAATATATCAGTCAATGATCAAAACCGTACACTCCAGCCTGATACAGATATGCAGATAGTAAGTTATGATATTACAGGTACCGCTGCCGGAGATGCTGGTTTTGCCCTGAGCAATGTAACAGAAAGCAGCGTCTCCATTAATAATCT
>JAGLSM010000211.1 GCA_023135745.1 Spirochaetota bacterium
TGGACATACTGCGGCCCACGCCATAGAATCAGCGTCAAAATACAAACTTAAGCATGGAATTGCTGTTTTACATGGTATGTGTATTGAAGCTTCTATTGCTTTTAAAGCCGGCTTAATAAAAGGAACAGTCATGAAAATGATATTTGAATTGATTGAAAATTATTTACCTGAGAAGTATCTTTTTACAAATTTCAATGCAGAAGCATTGATCAAATTCATGAAATTCGATAAAAAAAACAGGGATGGAAGGATTAATTTTGTATTTCCTGAAAAAATGGGAAAACCTATGTCAATTACTTCCGGCTCGAAAAAAGGAAGAAAATACTCAATGGTTATTGATGACAAATATATCAAGTCCGGTATTGAGTATTTTCTAAAAAGGAAAAAAAACTAATATGTTTCATAAAGTAAAAAAACTGCATTTTATAGGAATTGGCGGTATCGGTATGTCCGGTATTGCTGAACTTTTAAATAATCTTGGTTATGAGGTGTCCGGATCTGATATTTCCGAGTCAGATACAACTGACAAACTTAGAAAAATCGGCATTAGAGTAGAGATTGGACACGCTGCTGATAATCTGGTAGATGCTGAAGTTGTTGTATATTCTTCGGCTGTGCCGGAAACAAACCCTGAAATTGAAGAGGCAAGATCAAGGAAAATTCCGATAATTCCCCGCGCGGAAATGCTCAATGAACTCATGAGATTAAAAACAGGAATTGCAATAAGCGGAACTCATGGTAAGACTTCTACAACTTCAATGGTTGCTGAAATTCTGGCAGAAGCTGATCTTGATCCAACTTATGTAATCGGCGGGAAGCTGAACAGTATAGATAGCAACGCGAAACTTGGTAAGGGCGAATACATAGTTTTTGAAGCGTGCGAGGCTTTCGGCTCATTTTTATATTTTTCCCCGATAATGCTTGTTGTTCTTAATATTGATGAGGATCACTTGGAATATTATCAGTCGATGGAAGGTTTGAGAAACGCTTTTCTATCGGTAATCAACAAAGTGCCTTTTTATGGAACAGCTATTGTCAATAATGATGATGAAAATGTAAAACTCATTATAGAAAAAACATCAAAAAGAATTGTTACATTCGGGCTGGATAATGACAGTGATTATATGGCTGCGAATATAAAATGCGAAAACTGGAAAAGTAAATTTGATGTAATAAAAAAGGATAAGAAACTCGGGACGATTGAATTGAATCTCCCCGGGAGGCATAATGTAAGTAATGCTCTCGCGGCATTGACTGTTGCAATGGAGCTTGATACTTCATTTAATGCGGCTAAAAAAGCTCTTTCAAAATTCATAAACGCGGACAGACGGTTTCAGATAGTAGGGCAGGCAAATGATATAACAGTCGTAGATGATTATGCTCATCATCCGGCGGAAATCAAAGCAACCTTAAAGGGGGCTAAGGAGAATACGGATAAAAGAATTATCGCTGTTTTTCAGCCTCACTTATTTTCAAGAACAAAAGCTCTTTATAAAGACTTCGCGGAATCTCTTCAGATTGCAGATCATGTATTTGTAACTGATATTTATCCTGCAAGAGAAAAACCAATTCCCGGTGTCAAAAGTGAACTAATAAGCGATACTATGAAGAAAAATGGTTATGATAAATTAGAATTGATACATGACATGAATGATATTCCTAAGCATCTTAATCAGATCAATAAATCCGGAGATTGTGTCATATTTTTGGGCGCAGGGGATATCTGGAAAATGGCTGAGAAATATTTAAAAATGCTGAAAAAGATTGAAGAAAAGGAAGTCGAATATGCCTGATTGGATTAAAGATTCTCTTCTTGAATCTTCCGGGGTTTTTCAAAAAACAGCCGATGAGCTTCCGGGGGAGGTTCAGAAAATTTCGGTAAAAATGGCTGAAGCTTTTAAAAACGGAAACAAGGTGATGTTTTGCGGTAACGGCGGGAGTGCGGCGGATTCTCAGCATCTTGCTACTGAATTTGTGGTTAGATTAAGATCATCATTAAACAGACCCGCCTTGCCTGGTCTGGCGTTGACTACAGACACTTCAATGATTACCGCTTGTTCCAATGACTATTCTTTTGAAGATATATTCTCACGGCAGATTCAGGCTCTTGGAAAAAAGGGCGATATACTGATTGGAATAAGCACAAGCGGAAATTCAGCAAATATTGTAAAGGCATTTAATGAGTGTAATAAAATGGGTATTACTAATGTTTTGTTATCGGGAAAAGACGGAGGACTTCTAAAGGATATCGCTGACTATTCTCTTCTTGTTCCAAGCGATAACGGTATGAAAATTCAGGAAGTACATATTTCTCTGGGACATTTATTGGTCGAAGCTGTAGAAAACATTTTATATAAGGATAAAGTATGAAGTCAAAAACGGTTATTATCGTATTTGCAATGTTGTTTTATATCATATCATGCGGAACATCTCATTATCAAAAGACTGTATTCATGTATAACGCTAAGCAGTATCAGGAAATAATTGATTATGTAAAGCAAAATATAAAAGGCGACACTGATAACGCGGTAGATATGTTTGATGTTCACAGACACGTTATGATGTCATATAAGAATCTTGGAAGACTTCCTGAAGGATTAAATTACTACATGCAGTTTGATAATAAGGCTCTTAAGTTATACATAATGGGTCTTTATAATGCTTTTAATGATATTAATAGAACTGCAATTAAATTATATAAACAAGTCCTGGAATTAAGACCAAAGGAATATATAGTATATTACGACCTGTCATTGTCTTATATAAAGATTGGTAAATTCAGAAGAGCCCGCGGCTCGCTTGCAAAATTGATAAAATACAATGACGACTTTGGTGATGCGTATTATGATCTTGGTCTCATTTATGCTTATGCCAGAAGGAAACCTGATGTTGGAAGCGCTTTTATTAAATATGCTATTGGAGAATACTCGGAAGCAGAACATGTTACCAAAATAGATGCAACAATAGCTCTTGGTAAAATATATCAAAAGATGGGCCGGTATAAAGATGCTCTATCTATTCTTGAAGATCTTGTTGATAAATATTTTAATAAAATAATATGGTCAGTAGATATGGGTACGCTTTATTTAAAGGACGATGAACCTGAAAAGGCGGAAAAATTCTGGAAAAAAGCCATTAAAAAACTCGGTAGTTATACAATAAGAGGGCGGTTTTTTATAAAAAAACTCTATGGATACAAGAAAGGTATTGCGGATTTTACCGGAGTTCCCTATTACTATATAGTCTCTCAATCTGATAGCGATATAGAAGAAATAGTTTACGCTAATGAAGAGGAATACTTTTTTACAAACCCGAAAAATAAAAGATTATATAATTCCTTTAAGAGAAGGGGTTTAATAGACAGAAGAATGGGGTATGAATATTGGAGAGTTGAGTGGATAAGAGTTCTTTCAAGGATGCTGCCGGTAAGAAAATGGATCCAATTCAGAGGCATTGTTTCGACTTTAAAATTCAAAAATGGACGGAAACTTTATATTTCAGTAAAACAAAGAAAAATAAAAAAGAATAGAAGAAAACCCGTATTAAAAGGCGTTAAGAAAGAAAGTAAGACTTTTTGGCGTTTTGAAAACGTAAGAGCCGGCATATATTCAGGAAAAAAATACATACAAACAATTAATTTCCATATAAAACAATTTTTTAAAGCAGCTTTACTGGATATTAACGGAGACGGCAAAGAAGAAATAATATTGGCAGGTATTGACAGAAGGAATAGATTAAAGCTGTCTATTTTTACTAAAAAAAGAAGACGATGGCGGAAACTTGACACCTTGTTCTGCGGACTCAAAAATAAAAATAACGGAATTGTCTTTTTAGGGCTCAATAATTCAAAACTAATGTCTTTGATCAAATATTCATCTATTATATCATGGGCTGATGTATATACTTTAAATAGAAGGGGATTCAGAAAGAACAACAGAGAATTTAAGTTGTTTGCAAAGGATTATGTAAAGAAATACGCTTTTTTTACACCTGCATATTTAAAAAGAGTTTTATACAAAACAGAAAAATCGAAAAGAATAATATATAAAAAATATTCAGCATATCTTCCGCTTGCTGAAAAAATAGCATTAAAGTAATATGAAAAAAATAGCTCTTCTATTCATATGTTTATTCCTGACAAAAAGCATGATTTTTTCCGCGTGGAAAAATTATACTATAATGCCGCATACCCAATTTAAAACCAGGTATTATGTTTATAAATCCAAAAAACCGGGTAAAAATATTCTACTCTTTGCTCCTCATAGTGACGAAAGATCAGCCGGATATTTTTTAAAAAGGCTTGTCAGATATTATAAAGTGAACTGCGGCACATTGGTTGTATGTCCACTTCCAATTCTTCCGGCATGGAGGAGGAATAAGCGTTATTATA
>JAGLSM010000212.1 GCA_023135745.1 Spirochaetota bacterium
CAAGACTCATCTGAGCGTCACCGGTTCCCGGAGGTAAATCAACAATCATATAATCAAGATCCCCCCATGCAACCTCAGTAAATAGCTGAAGAATAGCATTATGTATCATTGGCCCTCTCCATACAACAGCATCACCCTCAGGAATAAGAAAACCCATACTCATTAATTCTACACCATGTGCAATTCCGGGTATTAGTTTTTTTTCCGAAGTCTGGGGAAGTGTTTTCATTCCCATCATTATTGGGATATCGGGACCATATATATCCGCATCCAAAAGACCAACTCTGGTGCCTTCTTTTGCAAGACTTACCGCAATATTAACACTAACGGTACTTTTGCCGACACCACCTTTTCCACTTGATACAGCTATAATATTTTTGATATTCAAATCGAGTTTTTTCTTAATCCTGCTGTCCGCCCTGACATTAGAATCAAAAACAACTTCAATATTTTTTACACCTTCTACCATTTTTTCAATGGCAGATTTACAATCGTTTTCCATCTGATGTTTCAAAGGACAAGCGGGGGTTGTTAACATTATTGTAAAACTTACTTCATCATTTTTTATTTCAATGTCTTTTACCATGTCGAGAGTTATAAGATCCTTATGAAGCTCAGGCTCTATTACTGTTCCAAGAGCCTTTTTTATATCATCTTTATTAAACTTATTATCCATATTTATCTCCTGCCTTTTTACTAAAAAATCAGTAAAATGTTATTTAACAGCAAAAGTTAGACAAAGCTAATTCTAGAATCAACACTTATTTAATATAAAACGGATTTGCCATCCATCGGTATTCTATATAAGGCAGGTCATCAACATGAAGCTTGTATTTTGGATCGTTTTTTATTCCCTTTATAAACTTCACCGAGAATCTCTCTCTACTGTTTAAAGACAATCGTGAATTTAAATACGCCTTTTTCAGGGATTTTTTTAAATCCGTGGATACTGTTTTTTTATTCCACTTATTATAATCAGGATATTTTATATCTTCCATAGAAGCTACGGCAAAAAAAGTATACTTATAACCTCTATAGAGTTTTATGTATTTAAAAACCGAAGAGAGTGTTTTTAAGAGATACTTCCAGTCCTCTCCATATAAATGAGTCAGATACAATCCGCCCTTGTTAAGCTTTGATTTTGCAAGTTTCAGAAACTCCACTGTATAAAAAGCCGCGCATCCGGGAAGATATGGATTAGTGATATTAACACTGATTATATCGTATTTACTCTTTGTTGAATATACATAGTATCTTCCATCTGTTATAAATATTTTTGAGTTATTGGTTTTTTTTAGTATATCTTCATTATTTTTTTTAAAATACTTCATCATATCGATAACGCTGGGATAGATCTCAATAGTCTCAATATTTTTAAATTCCGGATGCAGACTCATAGCGCCGGAAGTTATCCCGGCTCCAAGACCAACAACAAGAGCATTAACAGGATTCGGATGCAGAAGCGAAGGAATATGCCCCTGCGCTCTTTGAACAGATTCGGCTTCTGTTAACGGACCAATATGATAGCCGATTATTGTACTGTCAGCATAAATGGAAAGCCCTCTTGAATCCTTCCTTACAGTAATCAGAGACAGAGCATCCTCTTTCATGTCAATCAGTTTTTCACCTTTATTAATCCAGGGAAAATTCTTTCTGCTCTCCGCGAACCTGTACATTTGAAATGACAAAAATACCACAAGCAAAACTGATAATACCCCGGTTATATATCGAAGACGGCTTCTTCCGCTAAAAAATATCCTGTACCCCAGAAGAACCGCCGTGATAGACAAGAGAACCATACTCCGGTATGTCCCCAATATGGGTATAAGTATGAGTCCTGCCAGAAAGGTCCCCACTACACTGCCAACGGTATTAAAGAAGTAAATCCGCCCTATTCCCTCGGTAAGACTCGTGCGCATTTCCTTTAGTTTTCTTATTAACAAAGGAAATGCCGCTCCAAAAAGGAGGGTCGGAGGAAGAACAACTATCCCGGCCTCAACAAACCTAACGGCAATCCTGTGCCAGGTCTTTGTTATATTCAGTTTTGCCTCAATATCAGCGGCGAATGCCAGAAAATCAGGAAAAAATACAATCGTTGCCAGCATATAGATACCGGCCGCGATAAAAATAGTTGAAAATGTCCTGATACCCAGTTTAAGAACATCCAGCAACCTTGATATTAAAAGACTTCCTATTGATATGCCAAGGAGATAAATCGCAAGCAGAGTAGAAACCGCGTAAGTTCTATTCCCAAGAAGGTATCCGAGTATCCTGAACAGAATAATCTCATAGGTCAGAGCAACAAATCCCGCGCCGGCAGCAATTACATATATCCCGATTTTTGATATAGGTTTATCATGCTCAGATACGGGTAAAGAGACCTCTACCTGTGTCCCCGCTAAATCCTTTTTCCTGCGCCTAATCCTGGAATAATAGGCAAGAGGTATCATTACAAGACTTGCCAAAGCCACAGCAAAATTGATATTTACCGCAAGCATTTGTGTCTTTGCCATTCCAAGTTCTCTGATCAAATAGAATCCTGTTATGAATGTCCCCGCACAGGCCCCCAGAGTATTCATCCCGTATAACAAGCCTACCGAAAGTCCGGGAGATATATTGTTTTCTTCAAAATGCCTGGAAAGAGCAGGAAGTGTTCCTCCCATTAAAAACGTGGGGATTAAAACCAGGATAAATCCGATAAAAAACCTGTACAGGGTATTGCCGAAATTCTCACTGCCAAGCATCCCGATTGCTTCAAATGGAATGACACCGCTTTTTAGTACGTAAGACAGTCCTATTATTGAAAGAGCAACCCCTGCCTCAAGAACAGCAAACCATAAAATTCCCCGTTTACTTTTTTTAAGCAGCTTTCCAAAAACAACAGCACCAAGCGCGAGTCCTGTAAGAAATGAAGAAATAATCGCCGAGGTTGTGTATGTAGTATTTCCCAGAAGTATCGAAAACTCCCGAAGCCAGAGAGTCTCAAATATTAAACTGGTAAAACCAGTGCAAAAACACAACAGGATCAGAATTCCCACAACAAGAAAACGTGTTGTAAAAATACCGGCAAATCTCAATTCACTAAGGATCTTTTTTTTCTCAATATCATCAGGTTTTTCAGCCTTTATTTCCTCAGCGGCGGTTAAAGAACTTGATTCATCTTGTGAGGAAACAAGGTTATCGATGACCTGTGTCCCCCAAACGTCTGTCAGTTTTATTTTAAGTTTATTCTCAAATGATTCTAAAAACGCTGTTACCCGGCTATTTTTGGAGTAATTATTTTTTCCTGATTGAATACTGTTAATAAGACCAATGGAAAGGGACAGAGTATCGTTGTATATTTTTTTTATCCTGTCGATCAGGTTTATTTGTTCAGCCGCAATATCCATGCAAATCATTTCAAGAAGGCCGGGATCTTTTTTAAAAAGAATATCCCATGATTCCGGACCATTATTTATCCATTTTCCATAGACCTCAAGTTTTAGATTTTCATCCGCATCCCGGTTTTCTTTTTTGTAGTTTTTATTTTTTTTAGTAGAAAATGAAGAATCAATATTTGAAAAAAAATCCGTCAAAGGATCATTGAAAAAGTGATCTAAAAAAACTATTGATCCCTGGGAATTTTTATCTTCTTTTTTTAAGAGATTCTTTGTTATCTCTTCAATATTTTCACTTAATAACTCGAGCCGTATTTTTAAATCATTTCCTCTATTATGAATGTCTAAAAATTCTTTTACTTCTCTTAATAGAGTCCTTGCAGTTAAAACTCCAAAATTTCTGTTAGCCCTTACCGATAAACCAAAATCATCTTCCTTTTTTTTATAACTCGAAATACTGACTTTTTCATTGGAAACAATACTGTAAGGCAGACTCTTCCCGCTGACATATGAGTAACTCCCAAGAAAGATTTCTCCTTCCATATCAATATGACAGATATTGCCCGATTCATTACTGAGTAATAACCGGACCCCGCCATTATGCATTAAATTAATATTGTTAACCGCATCTCCACACGCAAATAAAAACGTCCCGGGTGGAAAAGATTCTCTTTTCAGGTTTTTTTTATGTGATAATGCTGAGTTGATGGTTTCTTTATTCATCCTTATTTATTTTCGGAAAAAATCCAGAAAAAATAACTAATGATAGGCTATACAATTGCTTTTAAAGTAGAAAAAAAGATTTTACTTCATTTTCCCATTTTTTTTACAACAGCTGATAACTTCTTAAACATGTTGAATTTATCAATATAAAGGATGCTTAAATTTTTACTGTACATATGATACTTCGCATAAACAATAATCCTGTCTCCTTTTTTTCCTTTATATAGATTATATGTTTCTCTATACATCTCTGGAACAAGAATCCATTTTCCCGGTATATAGATG
>JAGLSM010000213.1 GCA_023135745.1 Spirochaetota bacterium
AAAGAGGGGCTTTTTAAGCCTGTATATAAAAAAGATATTCCATTTATTCCTAAAACTGTAGGTGTAGTTACTTCTCCAACCGGAGCAGCAATCAGAGATATTCTCCAGGTAAGTCTGCGAAGATTCAGCGGCATCGATATTATTGTATATCCCACACTTGTTCAAGGAGATACAGCAGCAGTAAGTATATCTGCCGCGATTGAAACAGCGCAAAAAGACAATTTCGCAGACGTGCTTATAGTTGGCAGAGGAGGCGGATCACTTGAAGACCTGTGGGCTTTTAATGAGGAAATTGTAGCCAGGGCCATTTTTAATTGTTCCATTCCCGTTGTTTCAGCCGTTGGACATGAAATTGATTTCACTATCAGCGACTTTGTCAGTGATAAAAGAGTCCCCACCCCGTCAGCTGCAGCTGAACTTGTTTTTCCCGACAAACAAATCCTGAATGACTCTTTAATTTCTTATAAACAAAGATTCAAACACTATATGTCAAACCGCTTTGAAAAAACCAGAGATAAATTAAACTTTTTTGACAAAGAGAGCTTCTCTAAAAAACTAAAGAATTTTATTGATACATATAAACTAAGACTTGATGACTCAGAAGACAGGATAACCGGTTCTTTTAAACTTTATTTATCCAATAAAAAGCAGCAAATTACAGGTCTTGCAGCGCGTTTAAAAGAACAGGATCCGATGATTCCATTTCGAAAGGGATACTCCATTGTCAGAAACTCATCAAATTTTAAAATTATTAAAAATGCGTCAGAATTAAAAAATGGCGACATGATTAATATTCAGTTTAATAAGGGTAATTCTGATGCTGAAATTAAAAAAGCGGATTGATTCCAATAATTAAAAAATCCTGAATTTCATTCTTCTTTTTTATACCTTTATAGAGAATATAATTAAGAACAGGAAAGTAAATGAAGAAAATTTCTTTTGAAAAAGGGTTGGAACGTCTTGAAGAAATTGCTGCCGGTCTTGACAGCGGAGAACTCGACCTTCAAAATGCAATTAATTTATATCAAGAAGGAACAGAGCTATCCTCTACTCTTGAAGATATGCTTAATAAAGCTGAAAGATCCGTTTACCAATCTGTTAATTCCAATGATAAGTCTGCTGAAAAGGTTGAAGATCTTGAATTATTTGACAGTTCATCTTAGGACTGTCTGTTAATAATACAGCTCCTGATTACTATCATGGTTTATTAGTAAATTTTTTAAAATATTTCGTGAAATTGCCCCCATTGCTCTCCTTTTAAAATAGTATAAATTTAATACGTTTGCGAAGCAACTCCGAAGGAGAATTTCATTTTCAAAAAAACAGGGTTGTGCAACGCTTTCGCAATAATTTTACACATGCGGGTTTTTTGCGCATACAGCGCAAAAAACTCGTATAATTTTGCTTTTATAGATCTTTTCATTAACTTTATACATAGTAATAAGCGTATTTTATCCCATCAATTTTGAGGGCAAAATGGATCAGGATGGACAATTAACATTTGATGATGATCCAAAAGCCGTTAAAATGCGCACTGCAAATAATTATTTAAAGTTAGGAGAATTTGACAAGGCAGCTCATCTCTTTCATGAGATTCTTGATAGTAATAAAAATCTTGAATATCCGGGACTCTTAACCGGAATCAGAGCTTCCGAATTCTGGAATAACCGCCAGGAACAAATAACATCAATGGAAACCGGTCTTGACAAGGGAAAATTTCTTGTCTCAGAGTGGAACAAATTTGAGTCGTTTCTACAGGACAAAAATATATTTACTGAAAGCCCTATAGAAGCAATTCGAAAGTATATATTTACTGAAGCAATAAGGTGTTTCACTAAGGCATATCAAAATACCGTTTCTCCGGATATCAGCCTTCTATACGATATTGGAGAATGTTTTTTTAATGTTAATGATTTTAAAAAGGCAGTTGAAACCTTTGAATTTGCCTGGAGTTTTCATAGAGAAAATTCTAAAATCATCGCTCGACTCGCTGATTCATATTATTCCCTTGGGGATGTCAGCAGGGCAAGATTATTGTTCAGAGAAATGTTTTTATACAAACCTGAGCAAATTGAACTTGATAGAATCAGAGCGTCTATTATTGTTGACATTATTTATGATATCAGGCAGCAGGGATATGATGATTCTGAGATTGTATTTTGGATACCAATATTTGCCGCTATTAATCATCAGTTTCACATTAAACGTGAACTTGATGATAATGAAGTAAACATACTTTCTGAAAATGTTTACCAACTTGAAAAAGAACTGTCATCTAATGGAGTTAATGCCAGAGAACTGATGCCTGTTTTGCTTAATAAATACCTCTGGCTGATTGACCACTATCTTATTGAAAAGAGCGATGCTATAAAGGTAGATATTCTAAAAAAGAAGTTTCAGGAAACCGATTCTGAGACATTCACAAAGATTTTTCGCACAGAGAAAGGGATTTAATTATGGAAGCCATTAAGCTGGAAAAAGTACAGGAACTGCTCAATGAAGAAAAATGGACAAGGGCAGCAATAGAAAATTATTCAAAGAAAAATTTTATAAAACTTGACAATATAATTGAAGAATCAATGAAAAATCAGACTGCACCTGATTTAAAACAGACATGTCTTGAGCATCTCAAGCATTCCTCGAATAGTCTGATTGCCCTGTATATAATTGGGATCCTTAATTATGAATCAAAAGCCCTCGATAACAACTACCTCAATAAGGCAATCAACCTCTTTCGTGACAACAAAAAGTGGTCAATTGTTGAATACCTTGCTGAGAAAATTTTAACTTATGAAGAAAATAAAAGAGCACTTAAAGCTCTTTCTTCCGTATATAAAAACACAAACATGGAAGAAGAACTCTGGAAAACATGGGAACGTCTGATAAAGGTTGATCATAACAACTCAGAAATTCCCAAAAAACTTGCGGCTCATTATGAAGAAGAGAATACTGATCTTTCAGTTTATTATTATAAATTAACTTTAAAAAGGCTCCTTCTCCAAAATGATCTTTCTCAGATTGAAAATATCTGGAGAAAACTGAAAGATCTTGCGCCTGATGATCTTTACTTTTTTCTTTCCCTGGAATTAAAACTTAAAGGAAAGTTGAATGATGAATCCATAGGCAATCTCTATTTTGAACTTGTTCCATACTTCAAGGATAAAGATGTTGATACAGTAATCCAAATATTAAAATTGGTCACCAAATATTATCCAAAACATAAAGAAGCAAGAGCTGAACTTGTAGACTCATTTAAGGAAAAATACAAAAACCATTCACGTCTGGAAGACACGTTAAGCCTTTCAGCTCTTGATCAAACATGGAAAGATATTGATGAAGCGCTGGAAGTTTTTTATAAAAATATAGCATTTGATGTAAATGACTATATCTATCACCGCAGCTGGAAAATTGGCAAAATTGTTGCTATAGATGGAGAAACCTTTACCATTGATTTTGACCAGAAAGCAGGTCATAAAATGGATATTGAAATGGCTCAAAAATCACTCATTCGTCTTACCGATCAGCATCTTTGGATAATGGCCAGAAAAGACCTTAAGGGACTTCAAGATATGGTAGTCAATAATATTGAAGAATTCCTTAAAGTAGTACTTCTATCTTTCAATAAAGAAATTCATTTAAAGAACTTTAAAGAAGAAATTATAAGCAATAAGATTCTTACTGAATCATCATGGGCTTCATGGTGGACAAAAGCCAGAAAAATATTTAAAACAAACCCGAAATTTGGAGCATCTACAGCTAAAAAGAACGTCTATTTCCTAAGAGACAAACCAATGACATTTGAAGAAGAAACAATAAATAATTTTGAATCCGAGAAAGAATTCGATAAAAAACTCCTTATGTTTGAGGATTTCTTAAACCACCACAGTGATTATTCATCATCAAGTTTCTTGAAAATGGTTTCTTATTTTAAAAGCAAGATTGATATATCTGACAAAATTACACCTGTCAATCTTGAATCAATACTGTTTTTACATAGATTAAATAAACAAATCAACTCCGCCGCAAACTCTATTGAAACACCTCAAGTTGATTCATTTTATTCAAGGATTAATGATCCTGCTCATATGCTGGAGCAACTGGTTGAAAATGAAAATAAAAAAGCATTGTCACAAATAATCCGCAAATATGACGAAAACTGGGATAGCGTTTACGCTAAGATTTTAAAGCAAACCCCTTCTCATTTTCACTATAAAATTCTGGACGAACTTATACTTAACGAAAAATATGAAACGGTAAACACTTTTGTTTCTAATGTTCTGGATCATTACAGAGAAGATATTGACCATTTGATATGGCTTACACGTACCTTACTTGAACGTGATGAACGTGACGATGGACTAAATATCAATGGAACA
>JAGLSM010000214.1 GCA_023135745.1 Spirochaetota bacterium
GGAAATCTTGATCTTGCGGTTGGCGCGAATTTATTTAACAGCGGTCAGGGAGAAGTATACATTTTTAACAATAACGGCTCCGGCATTTCATCAGGCAATGCTTCTTCGGCAAATACCATTTTAAACGGTGAAGCCGCAAACGGCTTTGGTTTGTCACTGTCTATAAGAGATATTAATAGAGATAATTACCCGGACCTGATTGTTGCGGAAGGAAACAGCACAATTAATCAGGGTTGGGTCTACATTTTCCACAATGGTGACACTGGTATATCATCAGGAGGTTCTTCTACAGCTAATACAATCCTGTCCGGTGATGTTGGTTTTTATTTCGGCAGCGCCATTGATTTTTAGGAATTATCTTCCCATCCCGATAAATCGGGATGGGATATCAAACTTTTGGTAGAACTACCCTTTTTAGTTTGCTTTATTATCTCCGAATTTCCATGAAATACTAAACTGGGTAGAAAGGTTATCAAAATCTGCGGTTACTCCACTGCTGGACAACAGACCGCCGTCACTAATCCATCGCTTATTAATGACCCAGTCAATTGAAAAATTACCAACACGTATAGTCATACCGATATTTAAAGAAGTATCACCCTGGTAGTCAAATGAATCAGTACTTTCAACTATACTTGTCATGTCTAAAGTACCTGCGGTATAATTTCTAAGAGTATTTATCTCTTTTCGTGATTTAAAAAACTCCTTTAGTACGGAAAAACGGGCAACAATCCAGTCCGCAATATTAAATTCACCGCCAACGATTACCGGCAAAATATTTTCTGTTATACTTGCTTCAACAGGAGTTGTATAATTCGGACCGTTTTGGATAGTGTCAGCGCGGCTTCCGCTGGCAGAAATATTATGTTTAACCAATTTATAATAGGCTCCACCATAGATAAATCCGATACCGCCCACTTTAACACGGTTAGCAATACCGATAATCAAGGTATTATAGCTGCGTCCATAGTTATCAGTAATATTAATATCTCCAAAATCAAAATATGATCCATTACCGTCATTATCCAGCATCTCTGTATGCTTAATCGAATAATCCTCTATACTGTATACAAATCTGAAAAGAAGATCATTTTTCTTTGAAGTATTTATAGTCATGTTAACACCAGCGTTAAATACATAGGCTCCATCAGAAGACATTTCACGAATATCCAGAATCGCGTTACCGGCTGATGTTGTTTGATCTTTTCTTAAAAAAGAAGGGAAAGTCATACCCAAGTCAAAAGCCAACTCATTAATAAAAGCAACATCTTCAACTATCGCACCAAAAATAATGCCCAGCTCACTGTTTTTTCCGGCATTGGCAATAGTGGTTGAATTGCCGGGAGTAATCAGGTCTGTTATGGTTTCATGATCCTCAAAACCCTCCCCTGTATACCGAATAGTTAAACCCAGTTTTATTGATTTAAAATTTGCCCCGAAGTGCAGCATCAATTTATTAACTGTTAGATCTTCCTTTATATCAAAAGGCGCTGTTGCCAACGCATTGTAAACCATAGTTGTAGCAGGAGTAATCAGAGAGCTGTAATCAAGAATGCCGGTGTTTATTGTTCTTGAATAAAGATTATTGATATTATTGTTTGGGTTACCGCTTCGAAAAACATTCAACTCGGAACTGTTATATAAAGGATATCCAACTGTTATACCCAAATTCAGTACGGAATTAACTTTAGCAAACGCCGATCCAAAAGGTTTATCATCACCCAGTTTATCCAATGTATTAGCTTCTATTAATCCGTTATAGAAATACATATATGCCGGATTATAATAAATATTCCCCGGATCTTTTACCATCCAGTCTGATTCTCCCAATACAAGCCCGAGAGCTGAAATACGGGCCGAGTTGGCGTGTAAGAATGTAGAAGCCGAAAGCAGTATAATAAGAACTATAAAAATCCATCTATGTTTTGTTTTCATGTTTTCTCCAATGTTATTAATTAAAATTTATTAGTTTTCAATATAAAAACTGTCTACCCAAAACGGCCAGCTGTAATGAACCTGTGTCTTGGGAACAGCGGATTCATATAATAAAATGAAAACAGCTTTAACACTGGCTGTATTAAATGTACCCACGCTGCCGTCTGTAAATCCTCCGACCAGCGATACAGTCTTTTTAAATGAATGCCAATTAGTAGTAGATACGGTCTTATTTAATTCTTCTGTGTTGTACCAGTACTTGCCGGCATCATCAACCAAATAAACAACAATATCAGACTCTCTTGTCAGATAATAATAAAAACTTATTATCCCGGTTCCAGATGAAAAATTCTGATTTGTAAGCGGAATATTAAACCATAAAGCTTCCGAATCATTGGTTGATGTTTGTGTCATCTTGGGAATCACCTTATTCGCATAACTTCCCTGTAAAACATGCACCTGATCCTGATAAATAAAAGGAGTAATAGCATTACTCTTTTTACTCCATGCTCCGGTACTTTCACTATCTTCAACCATATTGACATCAAGTTTATAACTTCTTTGTATTTTAAAACCCAGAGCATCTTCCGCGTAAATTGTATAATCGTAGTGGCCAAGTGTTCCGGCTGCAGGATTACCTGTCACCGCGAAACCTTCGAACCCTATATCACCGGATGACAATCCCGAAGGAAGAATACCGCTTATAGAATAATTATAAGTATAATTTGTGCCTGATAGAATCATCAATCCACCCGAAGCTTTAAAAAAATTGGAAATTACTTCATTAGTAGTTATTGAATCTTCCCTTGTAAAAGGATCGGCAGTAATTGTAAATAATCCCGAATCTGACAATGGATCTGTAGTTGGAAAATCAACAGAAGTACATCCAATAAGTACAAAAATTACAATTATAATGCTTAAATAAAAATAACCAAAAACTGTCTTTAACATAAATTTCCTCCATATATATTAATTGTCCCTGATTATAATTTAGCTTAACTTACTTGTTTTTGTCAATCAAAATAATATCGTTATCAAAGCAATTTCTTTAGATAATCCTGCCGTTACTTATCTTTATATAAATAAATATTTGTTTTTTATTTTTATTTAATTATTTTTTAAATGCAAATAATTTTTATTTAATTTGTTCAAATTGCGGAAAAATAATAGATTATTCTGATTTTATGGAAGATGAAATTACATACTTGAACAAAATACAAAAACAACTGGAGAAAAAGCATAATTTTAAAATAAACAGTCACTTAATTCATTTTTACGAATTATGTAAAAAGTGTAAATAATTTTTTTTACAACTTAAATGTAAATGATTTATATTTAGACTGTAAAATTCAGGAGGGGAAAATGAAAAAGAAAAAAATTGTTATAATCGGCGGATCAGCAGCAGGACCAAAGGCCGCGGCAAGGGCTCGCCGTCTTGATCAAAACGCGGAAATATTAATAATCCAGAAAGACTCGGACTTGTCAATGGCATCATGCGGATACCCATATTATGTTGGAGGCGTATTCGATAATCGCGATCAGTTATTGAGTACTCCAACAGGTGTGATAAGAAACCCTAAGTTTTTTCTTAACGCAAAAGGCATAACCGCATTTAACAATACGGAAGCAGTAGAAATCGACAGAAAGAATAAAGTAATTAAAACTAATAATATCAAAACAAATGAAAAAAAAGACATAGATTATGATAAACTGATATTATGCACCGGTTCAAATCCGAAACTTCCCCCAATTCCCGGAATTGATCTGGAAGGAATCACAACACTTCAATCGATTAAAGACGCAGATTATCTGAGAAAAATACGTGATGAAAAAAAGATAAAAAAAGCCGTAGTTATTGGCGGAGGACTCATTGGCATTGAAACAGGTGAAGCTCTTAATCTTGCAGGGATTGATCTTACAGTTATTGAAATGCAGGATCAAATACTGCCGTTTTTAGACAAACAACTTGCTAAAATTATTGAAAATCATATAAAGAGCAAAGGCGCTAATGTAATAACCGGAAATGGAATTAATTCTTTCCTTGGAAAAGACGGAAAACTTACAGGCATCAAACTGAAAAATGGAACAGAACTGGATTGTGAACTTGCAGTTGTAGCAATAGGAGTAAAACCGAACACTGATTTAGCCCTTAAAGCCGGTCTGGAAATTGGTGAATATAAAGGCATAACCGTAAATTCCAATATGCAGACCTCCGATCCGGATATCTATGCTGCGGGGGATGCTGTCGAATCCACTCATTGTCTGACTGGCAAACCGATTTATATCCCCATGGGATCGCTGGCCAATCGTCATGGGCGGATAATCGCCGAGCATATCTCCGGCGGGAAAGAGTCATTCCCCGGCGTGCTGGGTGCGTTTATGGTT
>JAGLSM010000215.1 GCA_023135745.1 Spirochaetota bacterium
CATGCGCTTCATGGCGCACCAGATGACGCGGATTAATACAGATTTTCGCTGATTTTTTTCTTTAATGTTTTTAAATTGAAATGATTAATTATTGTATATTTTGTTTTAGGGTTAGATTTTATGAGCATAAATGTACAGTAGAGGCTTCTGCAACGCCTCTACTTTTAAAATAATTTTAAAAAGATCCGTAAAAATCCGCTTCATCCGCCAAATCCGTGTTCCATTTTCTCAAAGTCACCCTTATTTGTCCTTAAATTCCGCGACTATCCCTGAAACAGAAACTTTCGCGTCACCAAAAAGCATCCTTGTATTTTCATTAAAAAATAGAGGATTAGCTACGCCGGCAAAACCTGCAGCCATACTGCGTTTCAAAATAAATACAGTTTTTGCCCGGTCAACCTCAATAATAGGCATCCCGTATATTGGACTTGATTCGTCGTCCCTGGCGGCAGGATTAACAACATCATTGGCTCCGATAACAATCGCGACATCAACCGTTTCCATTAAAGGATTGACATCCTTCGGTTCAACCAACTGGTCGTATGATACATTCGCCTCGGCCAGAAGAACATTCATATGTCCCGGCATACGTCCGGCAACCGGGTGAATGGCATATTGTACATCGCATCCATTATCTTCAAGCATTTCACCAAGCTCCCTGACAGCATGCTGCGCCTGAGCTACAGCCATTCCGTATCCCGGAACAAAAACAACAGAATTAGCAGCTTCCAGTATCAGATAAGCATCATTTATACCAATCGGCTTAACCTCACCCTGTTCAGCATCTCCCTTTTTCCCTGCCGAAGCTCCAAATCCGCTGAACAGCACATTAAAAAGGGAGCGGTTCATAGCCTTGCACATTATGTTTGTAAGTATTATACCGCTTGCGCCTACAAGGGCTCCCGAAACTATTAGAACATTATTTTTAATAACAAAGCCGGCCGCGCATGCCGCAAGACCGGAATAACTGTTTAAAAGAGATATGACAACAGGCATGTCGGCACCGCCAATTGAAATAACCGACAAAACTCCAAAAATGAGTGAAAGACCTATTACAGCAAGAAAAACCCCGTAACTTCCTGCAGGATTTAGTGAAAAAACAATTCCCGCAGCTATAATCAGAAGAAACATGAATAATTTTATTGCCTGCTGCCCACGGTACAAAAAAGGTTTGCCGCTTATTTTTTCGCTGAGTTTTCCCCAGGCTATTAAACTTCCGGTGAAAGTAACCCCTCCGATTAATACGGATAAAAAAATACTGACTGTTGTTACCGCATCAGATCCCGGAGAAAAATGATAAATGGCCCATCCAACAAGAAGGCTCGCAATTCCGCCAAATCCATTGAAAAGAGCAACCATCTGAGGCATCTGCGACATTGAGACAAGCCTGGCTACAAAAGCGCCAATCAAGGATCCTGAAGCAATACCAACAATAATCCATTCATAAGATATTATTTTCTTGCTAAGAAGCGTAACCACCACAGCAATCAGCATACCAATAGCTGAAATAAAATTGCCTTTTCTGGCTGTAGCCGGAGAGCTGAGTTTCTTTAATCCGTATATAAAAAGAAGAGATGCTGCAATATATGAAATATTTATTATTGCCTTATGATCCATTACTTGCCTCTTTCAGATTTCTTTTTGAACATACCCAGCATCTTGTCAGTAACCAAGTATCCTCCGACAACATTTATCGCCGCGAAAGCAACAGCAGCTGTACCTAAAACAATTGTCAGAGTTTCATTTTTACTGCTTCCGGCAGCTATTATCGCGCCTACAATAGTTATTCCGGAAATAGCGTTAGATCCTGACATTAGCGGAGTATGAAGGGTTGAAGGTACCTTGGATATCAGTTCAAAACCCAAAAAAACCGCAAGAACAAGTATAAACAGCAAATATATCAACATATTATTTAGCCCTCTTTGATGGTTTAAATCTTTCATTAACTATCTTTTTGTCATGAGTTATCAGACAGCCGATTATTATTTCATCTTCTGTATCAAGAATAAAAGTCTTCTTTTCCTTATCCCAGAATTCTTCAACCAGATTAACTATATTACTGGAATACATACGGCTGGCGTCCAAAGCAAAAAGACCGGGGACGTTCTGTATTCCTACAATTTTTATACCGTTGATTAAAATCTCTTTATCCGGCTGAACACCTGCAGCATTTCCTCCGCTCTCGACGGCAAGATCAACTATTACACTCCCTGGCTTCATCCCCTTGATCATGTCTTTTGTTACGATTAAAGGAGCCTTTCTCCCGAATATCTGTGCAGTTGTAATTACCACATCCGCCAAAGCACAATGTTTTGCCATAACCTTACGCTGCTTTTCAATCTGCTTTGCCGTAAGAGCCTTAGCATACCCGTTTTTAGTCTGACCTGTTTCCCCAAGATCAACCTTTACAAATTTGGCACCCAATGACTGAACCTGCTCCTCAACAACCGGACGGGTATCAAAAGCTTCAACCCTCGCGCCGAGCCGTTTAGCTGTCGCTATAGCCTGAAGTCCCGCAACCCCGGCCCCAATAACAAAGACCTTTGCAGGATTGATTGTTCCGGCGGGCGTCATCATCATAGGAAAAATCTTGTCAATTCTTTCCGCGGCAATTATTACTGAAGCATAACCGGCTATATTTGCCTGAGAACTAATGGCGTCGAGCTTTTGCGCTCTGGTTGTCCTTGGAACCATTTCAATTGAAATTGCACTGACACCCTTTGATACAAATTTTTTAATTAGACCTGCTTCATTAAAGGGATCCAGATATGAAATATGCACAGATCCTTTTTTTAATATGGCAATATCAGCCGGACCTGGTTTTCTGAGTCTGAGAACCATGTCAGCATTTGAAAGAAGCTTCTTTTTATCTTTTACAACAGAAGCTCCTGCTTTTTTATATTCACTATCACTGAATCCGCAGGAAAGACCAAGCCCTGATTCGATGGATACTACAGCACCCATCTTGACAAGCTTCTCTGCATGATCAGGAATTAATGGAACCCTGGTTTCGCCCTTATGGGTTTCTTTTGGTATTGCTATTCTCATTTAAATGCTCCTGCATATGGCTCGGATAAGGATACGAAAATTCTGGTTTATTTTCAATATGGAAATACGATTGGGGTCAGAGGTGAATGTTGTTGTGGATTAAAATTGGGACGAGGCAGGATGCTGTCGCTCAATAAGCTGATAGGATAGGAACACGGATTTGGCGGATTAAAACAGATCTTCACGGATTTTGATTTTAGGTCTATTACAAAGAAAATTTAAAAAAAGGTTTTGCATATGGTGGCCCAAAAATAATTTAAAAAAAAGATCCGTGTCAATCCGTCGCATCTGTGTCATCCGCGTTGCTATCAATTAATTCCGACAAGTCGGGATAAAACACAATTTTTTTGAAATTTTTTGACACTTTATCGTGTTAAATACTGTATTATATTATAGAAATGAGTTTCAGGACTACACAATGACTAAATCAAGTAAACACATCATTAAAAGAGACGGAAGCATAAGCAGCTATAATATAGATCTCATAACCAACGCGATTTTCAACGCGGCTGAAGCGGTAGGAGGACGGGACAGAGAAAAGGCGGAAAAACTTGCGCATAAAGTTGATAACATAATTTTTGAACCTGACAAACCCCTTAATACACCAAGTGTTGAAGAAATCCAGGACATCGTAGAAACAGTCCTTATAGAATCCGGCCATGCCCAAACAGCAAAAGCTTATATACTGTACAGAAATCATAAGGCGCGCCTGAGAAAAAGCAGAGCGGAAATAAGCGTGTCTTATAAAAAAATATGGGAAACCCTGTCATGGAACCATGATTATAGCTGTATAACCCTTGATGACCTCAATAATCATATATCCGCGGGAACATTCACAGATTTAATAAAAGCCGGGGAAAAACAGTATAAAAATGAAATTGAAGATGCGGCAAAAACCCTCATCAGTAAAAGAAATGATGTCCGGCTCGCCATAGTAGCGGGCCCCTCTTCTTCCGGAAAAACAACTACAACAATCCTTCTTGAAAAACATTTAAAAAAAGAAAACATCAATCTCGTAGCGCTTAATCTCGACAACTATTTTTTTGACCTGTCACAGCATCCACAAGATGAATGGGGAGACCATGACTATGAACGACCTGAAGCGCTCGACCTTGAGTTAATCAATAATCATATTACTGACCTTCTTGCCGGAAAAGAAATACATATGCCTCGCTTTAATTTTAAAAAAGGAAGAAGAGAAGACAGCACAACCCCTTTAAGCATAAATGAAAATGATATAATACTG
>JAGLSM010000216.1 GCA_023135745.1 Spirochaetota bacterium
CTCTCAAGGTTCTTTTTGAAATATCTTGTGTTTTCCCACATCTTATCACGAAGACTTGAATCCCTGGTAGCAACTTCAAGAGCCTTTATAAGTCCGGCAATTATAACAGGGGATGAAGCACATGAAAAATTATATGGAGATGAATACCCTTTTAAATATCTGATGATTTTCTCATTGGAACAGATAAAACCTCCGACTCCGCCAAAGGATTTTGACAATGTGCCGAATGTTATACCAATCTTGTTTTCAAGATTAAAATGTTCCGCAACACCACGTCCATTTTCTCCAAACATGAGGGTAGAATGTGCTTCATCAATGTAAATCTCAATATTATCGTATTGATCGCAGACTTCAACAATTTCAGGAAGTTTAGCAAGATCCCCGTCCATTGAATAGACTCCTTCAATAGCCACAAGGGTACGTTTTCCCTTAAATTTTTCCAGAATTGAAGCAAAGTGTTCAATATTATTATGTTCAAAAAACTGCATTTTCGCACCGGATAGGGTGCCGCCGTCGACAAGACTCTTATGGCATTTCTCGTCCATTACAAGAAGATCTCCTTTTCGTAAGATCCCTTGTAATGCGCCTAAATTACCGCCCAAACCGCTTGAATAAAGAAGACAATCTTCCTTCTTTTTAAAATCAGCAAGCATTTTAGCAAATTTAACATGAAGATCAAAAGTACCGGATAGCAAAGGTGCCCCCGAAGCTCCAAGTCCGTATTTTTTTACGCCCTCAATTGCAGCTTCAATAACCTCAGGATGTGATGAAAGACCCAGATAATTGTAGGAAGTCAGGTTAATAACCTTTCTTACCTTACCATCCAGATTACTCAAAATTTCTGTTTCAGCCCTTGGAGCAGAAAGAAGCTGCTGTTCAAAAAAACTGAAACCCGCCTTAATACTCGGATCATCCATCCATTCATCAAAATCAGATGGAGGATCCAGTACATCGGGATTATCATTAAAGAAAAAATCTGCTAAACTAAATTTAAGAGCATCTTTCATGTTTAGTTTTCTACATGATCCATAAATTTATCAGCAAGCTGGTCAATAGTCGCAATTTCAGCAAGTTCAGCTCTTGGAATCTTGATTTTGAGTTCTCTCATTGAACATGAGACAACTTCAATTATATCAAGACTGTTAGCGCCATAGTCCTTCATTGATTTTGCGGGATCGATGTCATTTTCTTCGAGATCCTCCAGATTATCAATGATATTTTTTTTGATAACTTCAATTACTTCACTCTTATTCATTGTATCCTCCAATTAAGGTTATTTATCTTTTGACTGTATGTACCGCATCATAACATTGTCACGATAGGTCATACCTTTATCAACAGTTATTATCTGACCGTTTAGAGCATCCATAAGTCCGCTGCAAACAGCAAAAATAGAATTCCCGCAATCTTCTACTTGAACTATCATATTCTCAGGGATTCCATTATCCTTGAGAAACTTAAAAAATTCTTCTCCAAAAATAAGTGAAAAGGACTCAGTCTTTACAGGTCCGAATCTTATCACATTTACCCTGCTTCCCTCTTCAAACAGATGAATAGAGAGGTACTTCGCAAAAAATTCCATAAGAGCCTTTGAACCTGCTACAAAATCATACCCCTGATAAAAATGATCAGGACCGTCGCTGGAAACCCCTATAACATGTCCGGGGTAAGATCCAAAAGTACCTTTAATTTTTCTGGTATACTCAATTAGAGGCCATGTGCTGTAATCAAGGGTCTTATACAATGACCGCTTTTTATAATCGTCAAGTGACATGGTTCTCTGAGCAAAACCTACATTACTTATAAAATAATCAATTTTGTCTTCAGTTTCCTTAATCTTTTCAAGAAGCGCATCAGTATCTTCATCAACAGAAACATCAGCCTGAATAAGGGATGGTTTAGGAGCCTTGACTTTTTTAAAGGCTTCATAGAGCGGTGAAAAATCATCCGATCCCCACTTATAGGTCAGGTATGTGTTCGCACCGGCTTCGCCGAATTTTAAAGCAGCTGAAAGACCTATCCCTTTTGTTCCGCCGGTAATAAGAACCGACTTTCCTGACATATCAATTTTAATCATTTTTTACCTTTTACTGCCCGGCATAAAGATCTTCGATTGTTGCCCTGGTTTCAGGATAACCGAAACTTAACTTATGCATCATATCTTCCTGAAGTCTGGCTTCGATAAGAAGTTTTTTCTTTCTGGCACTTAAAGTACCCTTCAAAAGATACGTAGAATTTATGTTTTTTTCACTAATTTGTAAAGCAATATCCTCTGCTTTTTGCATAATTTCACTTTTTGGAACAATGTAATTTATGTTCGTTGATTTTTTTTCAAGCTGACTTCCCTTGTATCTTTTTCCCGTATACATCATTTCATTTGCTATATAAGTACCAAAGAGTTCCGGGAGAAGAGTTGTGCAGCCCATTCCGGGAGTAAATCCAAGCGACATAAAAACAACGCCGTATCTGCTCTCTCGCGCGGCAAGTACAATATCACAGCATAGAGCCATAACAAGACCCCCTCCGACAGCATGTCCCTTCATAACCGCGATAACGGGAAATGGAGCATGAACCAATTTTTCAGAAATAAGAAGATCCTTTACATGCACCTTCCCGTCGCAGAGATCCATCAGATTCTTTTTTTCCGCCCCTCCTGAAAAAACATCATCAAGACCGGTCAAAATCATGACCTTCGGCTTCATCTCTTCTATTTTATCAATGCCCTCAATTAACTCGGCGATAAAATCATCTGCAAAAATATTTTTTCTTTCTACATCGTTCATCTTGAGGTATGCAATACCATTGTCGTTCATACTTATCTGGATTCTTTCACTCATAACTATCCTCATAATTTTTCTGATTTTGTTCTATTTTTTATTCTGTTTTATAGATTAAAAGTAATAAAAATATTATTAGATTAAAAATTTTTCAGTTTGTTCTTTTTTTGACACGGATTTGGATGTTTTGTTTGTAGTGAGAGTATTTTGTCATAACATTACAAGCGGCTCATCTCGACTTCGCTCGATGTCCGCTTGTTCCGACTTTGATCGATGTCAGGTTGTTGAGCGAAGTCGAAACAACCAAACTAAGAGAAAATCTTGTTTGATATTGTAAAAAACATTCACTTTCCCAAACTCTATCTATTAAAAACAAGGGGACTAAATTAATTCAATACTAAAGGTTTTTCGGGACGGCATTTATCAAACCATTTTGGAACATCACCTTCATTAAACGCGCTTATCCCTGCAATTACTTCGTCTTTTGCGATGAGTTCAAGAAGGGTACTTTTCGCCATAGTACATGCGTCATCGATATTTTTATTGTAAATATCACATGTAAATTTTTTAGTCTCAGCAAGAGCGTGAGGAGCAGCTCTGAATATTGTCCTTATAATTGACTTCAAACCTTTTTCAAGTTTATCCTGAGGAAAAACTTCGTCTACAAGTCCATACGACTTAGCCTCATCAGCCCCAATATTTTTTGCGGTTAAAACAAGATATCTGGCCTTTTGCGGACTCATACGCAGGGAAAAAAGAAAAGGAAGAACATTTGCCGGAATAAGCCCCAGTAGGACCTCGCTGAGTTCAAAAGTAGAATCATCTGAGGCAATGATAATGTCACTCGCCGCCGCAAGTCCGGTGCCGCCGGCTTTCACGCTGCCTTTTATCAGAGAAATTACAGGTTTAGGCATCCTGTACATTTTTAGTAAAATTTCGGTATATAAGACGACTGTATTTTTACCAACATTTTCTTCTCCATCGGAATTCTGAAGAAAAACAAGATCCATACCCAGACAAAAGTTCCTTCCGTTTGAGCGCAGGAGAATAGCCCTGACATTATCGTCATTTTCTGCCTTATTAAGTGCGGACATCAGTCCGTTTAAACTGGCGGGATTGAGTCTGTTACCATTATCACTATCTGCCATTGTGATAACGGCAAGACCTGAATCTACATAATATTCAATAATACTCATTTTTTATACCTTCCAATATTGTAAACTATTTGCAAAGTAATGTTGTTTTAATTTAAGTTGCCCAATTTAACTTAGCTCGTAAGTCCTGTAGTATTCTTTTACTTCTTTTAGAATAACGAAGCCCTTGCCTTTATAGTGTTTATCATACCAGTTATCGGCAACAGTAAAATCCGGGACAAAATTTGGATTGTCTATGTAAGTTTCCCTGATTTCCTCAATCTTTTCATATTCTTCTACAGAAATCTGCTTACGGGAGTCAAAGGCTTCATCGATTTTCATGCCATCTATTATTTTTTTCGCGTCAGGAA
>JAGLSM010000217.1 GCA_023135745.1 Spirochaetota bacterium
AGAGTCATCTATCACATACAGGGCAAGTTCAGCTGAACGTTTTCTACCCGTCTGATCTGTTGTATCAATGTCAATTGATAACTTTTGTCCCGGCATATAATATTTTTTATCAGGAGTTACCTTAAGACCTATTTTGAGTTTTCTTTTTATTTTGTAGTTTTCATGAGTCTGGTGAAAACCGTTTCTCGATACCCGGCTGAGTGTCATTTTAAAATTAGGAAACAGGTTCCTCTTGAGTTTTATTCTAAATGATGAATGACCCTTTCCGAGATGTATTATCCTGTAATCGATAACCTTATCACGCTCCATACATAAAAGAGCAAGTCCCGGTTTAAGCCGCGAGTAAAGGTGAATCATGGGATTTCTACCTTCTATTAAATCCCGGGTTTTTGTCAGAATATAAATTTTCTGTTTATCTTTATCATCAACTATGGTAAAACCATAATACGATGAAATAATCTCTCCTGTTACAGATTTTCCGGAAACTGTAAGACTGTATTTTCCTGATTCGGCACCCTTGAAATTGTATAAGGCTTTACCGTTTTTATCAGTACTTATGGTCCTTTTGTCTATAATGACCAAGGTTCCCTTTCTGTACTTTTCCAGTTTAAGGTCGAGTGTTTTTCTTTTAGAAATATTAAGTCCTGTTTTAAGGCCGATGTTAATTTGAATTTTTTCGTTCAGGATATATTTTTTTCTTACTGAATTAAGGCTGATGCTGTATTCTTTTTTCAGGAACAAGATCGTGTGAATAAAAACGGATGTCTGCCAAACCGGCTTTACCCTGATTGTTAAATATGGGTTGTCAGCATATTTAACTGAATCAATAGTTAGATCAAGTGTTCCGGAGGCGTCTGTTTTCGCACTTTTCCAGCGGTCCTTATTGAGTTTGTACATTAAAATTTTATTGGCAGCCGGAGAACCAAAAAGATGAACGACCTTCACCTTCAGCTTTATTTTTGCTCCGGGAAAATAAGCATTTTTATCCTGAGAGAAATTTACCGTTGTTTTTTTAGGCTGATACTGCATAATCCGAATTCTCTTTGAGCTTGAGAATGTTCCTTTTACAGAACTTATACTGATACTTCCATACCCTTGAGAAACCGAACTGTCCATTTTAAATTTCCCGGAAACTGTTCCGTATGAATTTAATCTCACCTTTCTATGGTAAAGGACAAGACCTGAAGGTGAACTGAAAGTGACATTGTACTTACCTGCGGGTATTGAATAACCTCCGTTTATCCTTCTTCTCATGAATATTTTAAAACGTATAGTATCTCCGGGTCTGTATACAGGTCTGTCGGTAGATATGTATGAAAGAACCTGACGGCTCTTGCCAATGAAATAACCGGTCCGTCCGGGGATACAGGCTGCGATACTTCGGTTTTTAAAAGCAAAAACAGAGGTGTTTTTTGAAAGCCGCGGCTTTTTAAATGACTTGATATAGACTCCATTACTACCTGTTTTTCCGTTAAGAAAAACTTCTTTTCCGTTTGAAACAATTATATCAACTCCGCTCATCGCTCTTCCTGTTTTGAGGTTGCTTGTAAATACAAAAACCTGCCTTGGAGAAACCTTTACCTGAAGTCCAATATCAGATATTACAAGCATTGTAGTTGCTTTTAGTTTTTTACTATTACAGCTGATTAGATAGGCACCAGGCTTTCTTTGTCTTATAGGAAGATTGTATTTAAAGAGTTTATACTTTTTAAACTTATTTATTTTATGTGTAAATTTTACATCAGGGTCAATCAAGCCTATATCCAGTTTTTCAATTGAGCCTATTGAATGATATTTTTTAAAATAGGTCTTCAAATCAAAATAATATATCTTTACATCCATTTTTCCAAGGTTTCGCAGTGTCAAAGCTATTTGTGCTTTTTCTCCGGTAAAAAAAACCTTTTTTGTTTCAATTGAAAGAGATTCTTCTTTCAGGGTCTTTATACGGTTTTTGGCGGTTGATTTATAAGACCAATGTGTAACTTTTTTATAATGTTTAAAGGCCTCTTCAAAATTATTCAGTTTATTTGCGTATGTTTCTCCTATGAACAGATGCGCCTTGGACGCCATCTTTGTTCCGGAATACTTTTGTGAAAGATGCTTCCATACCGATACGGCTTTTTTATAATTTTTTTTCTCATACCAGCATTGTCCTATTGATAAAAGAATTTCCGGATTGCGTGAGTCCAAAGGATATTTTTTTGTAAAAGAAGTCCATACTTTAATACATCTGTCATATTTCTTTTTTTTGTAAAGCTTCATCCCGCTGTTGTATTCTATCGAAATTATCCTCTGCTGGGCTCTTTGCCAGTATTTACTTGATGGAAATCTTGAGAGGAATAGACGAAATTCATTTTTTGCTTCTTCCTGCCTTCCGGAATTTATAAGGTATTCCCCTATCTTGTATGCTGATTCTGCAGCAAGATCAGATTTGGGATATTCCCGAAGCAGTCTTTTAAAGGTATTGATAGCTTCTCCATAATCACCTCTGTATGCCATAGCAATTCCCAGCTGATAAACGGCTTTTTCGGTTAATTTGTCCTTCGTGAATCTTAAGGCCATCATATCAACTACAGCTCTTCCACGGGACAAGTCATCCTTGTTTCCAGGATGGGGAAAGTTGTAAAGTTTTAAAAGTTCAAAGGCGCCTTTAACTGAGTATTTTATATTTTCTTTTGACCTGGCAAGAATATACAGATGAGTTTTTGCTTCCCATTTTCTTCCATAATATTTATAACATAGAGCCAGGTAATAGCGGGTTTTCGGAATAACCGCCGGAGCTTTGGTTTTAAAATCCTTTATAAGTTTTTCAAAAATTGCCATAGCCTTGCGTCTTCTATAATAACCAAGATTGTAATGACATATACCCATTGATAGTTTGATTTTAGCTTCTATTTGCGGTTGGAATTCGCCCATTTCCAGAGCTTTTTTGTAATAAGGAACCGCGCTTCCATACTTAGGAGAAACCTTCTTTTCTTTATTCTTTTTTGGAAATGCAAGTGAATCCGCAAGCTTCTTGTATATCATCGCAAGCTTGTTTCTTCGCTTCGGAGATGTCAGCTTTTTTAACTGTTTTTCATAAATTTCATACGCCCTGCGGAAATTCTTCATTTTAACAAGGGCATCTGCTTTTCTGAATATTGCTTTTTGTACCCATTTAGATGAACGGAAATTTTTAATTACTTTATTGTAGGATGATACTGCCTGTTTATAACGCCCCAATTCAAGCCAAGAGTTACCCTTCAGGTAATATGCAAGCGCGCCTTTTTTTCTTCCCGATAAATCATCAATAAGGGAAATAGCCGTTTTAAACTGCTGTTTTTTAATGCTTTCCTTTATTCTCTCAAAAAACGCCATTCCCATTGAAAATGAAAACAACATTATTAGTGTAATAATAATTTTTAGATTACGATTTTTGTTCATTTTAAATTCTCCTGAATTTTTTAGTTTTATTTCTCCTGAGACGTAGATACTTTGCATGCAAAGTACCTCTGGTTAGGAGAAATAAAAATCTTGTCTCATATTTAAGGCTTATACAAGAGAATACAGCAAAAAATAAAAAAAGTTCAATGTTTTATTGAGATTTTTTAAAAAGAATTCAGGCAAGAGCGTAGGGTTGAGTTTCTCATGGGGACGTAGATACTTCTGCAACGTATCTAAAATCCGAAGGATTCTCATTACCAGAGGTTTAAACCTCTGGTAATGAGAAAATTCTTACATAATTTTTATAACAATAAGACCAATCATAACAATGAGAGATACGATTATAAGAGCAACACTCCAGTTGCCATTTTTGATTTCTTCCCATTCATCAATTTTTGTTGAAAGAAGGTCAAAAACCTTGATTCCGATACCAACACCAAAGGCAAAACCAATAGAAGCTACCACTGCCCATCCGAGAGACTGAAGGTAACGCATCCAGATTGTCATTCCGCCGCCGCCCATATCTGTGAGTTGTTTCTGCTGTGTTGTATTTACTTTATCCGCACCGGTAACTGTAGCAACAACAAACATAGTAACAAGAAAAACCACGATGAGAAGAAGTAAGGCTTTTTTAGATTTCATAAAATCCTCCAATATTAAATTTTTAAAGTTGGATTATTTTACCAAAGTGCAAGACTTTGTCAACTATTAAATTTGACCGGGATTATCAGGATTTGGGGATTAACTCGATTTTTTCTCTTAATACTTGAAATCGTGATAATCTTTTAATCTCGCAAATCCCGGTCCACCTCCCACCTCCGACCTAAGGTGTAAATTTTGTTTGTTTTC
>JAGLSM010000218.1 GCA_023135745.1 Spirochaetota bacterium
ACAGCATCTGCTTTGTTTTTCTTTAAAATCTCAAGATACCTTGTTATGTGATCGGGAAAAATTTCAAGATCCGCGTCATAAAAAGCAATGTATTTGCCGGATGATATTTCAAAACCTTTTTTAATTGCCCAGCCCTTACCTACGTTTTGGGATAATGAAAGGAGTTTAATAATATTTTTGTATTTTTTATTTTTTAAGAGGTCTCTTACTGTCTTATCCGTTGAATCAGTTGAACCGTCGTTGACAACGATAATTTCAAACTCAGAAAACTCTCTTGTAATAATCTCAATTGTTTTCTCAAGAGCTTTCTTAATTACCCTGCCTTCATTATACGCGGGAATAATAACTGAGAGCTGACATATGGTGGAATTTCCCATGAGACAGATTCTTGTATAAGTTTAACGTTTCGAGAATTGAAACTTTTTACGAGCGCCCGGTTGACCGTATTTCTTTCTTTCAACCATTCTCGAATCTCTTGTTAGATATCCGTTGGATTTAAGAGCCGGTCTATTCTGAGAATCAAGCTTGTCAAGAGCTCTTGCAATACCATGTCTGATCGCTCCAGCCTGGCCGCTGATTCCGCCGCCTTTAACATTGACAAAAATATCGTACTTGCCAATATTGCTTGTCACCTGCAAAGGCTGTTCAATAACAAGTTTTAATACTTCTTTTTTAAGGTAATCAAGGACTGTTCGTCCATTTATAAGAAATTTTCCGTCACCCGGCGTCATACGCACACGGGCTACCGCGTTTTTTCTTCGTCCTGTCGCAAGTGTATATTCAATCTTAGCCATTAATGTATCTCCTCAATTTATCCTTTTATCTCAATCTTTTCCGGTGTCTGAGCCGCGTGTTCGTGTACTTCATCCTTATAAACCCTGAGGTTCGTTAATAATTGACGGCCTAATTTGTTCTTAGGCAGCATTCCTTTGACAGCGCTCATTATAACTCTCTCGGGATAATTTTTAAGCATATCTTCGAGGTTTGTTGACCGTAAGCCTCCCGGATAACCGCTGTACCTGTGATACATTTTTGCCTTCATATCTCCGTTAAAAGCAACTTTTGCCACGTTTAAAACTATTACATTATCACCGCAATCAAGATGAGGAGTAAACGCAGGCTTGTTCTTGCCGCGAAGTATAGATGCCACTTCTGTTGAAAGCCGGCCGAGAACTATTTTTTCTGCGTCTATTATGTACCATTTCTTAACAATATCTTTTGGTTTTAGTTGAAAAGTTTTCATTGATAATTCCTATTTATCTACATACAAAGTGTAGGAAAATATATATAAAAAAAAGAATAAAGGAAAGAATTTTATGTGATAATCCCGATGAAATCGGGATTATCATGGATGGAGTCGTTGCACAACCCTATTTTTTTGAAAATGAAACTCGTATTAAATTAATTAATCAAAGAAACATACTTGTTGATGTAAATTTATTTGGATATTGAACCATTTATTACTCAAACAGTGCATTTCTCAAAAAATTAGGTTGTGCAACTGATACAGCTTCATGCAAAACTTTATTTGATCCCAAATCCTACTTTTAATATAAGGAAAGCTTTATTAATTAGAATTTAATAGGGATTCAAGACCTGATTTTAGAGCTTTTTCTAAAGTGTCAATTTTTGAAGTTAAATTATCTAAAGCGTGATTCAGTGTTTTTAATCCCGGATTTGCAGGTGTTCCAATTGTAGCGTCATTGGAGAGTTTAATATGATCTTGCTTAGATGAACTAACTTCTTTCAGGGTATCCTTAACCTTTCTATAAGCTTCCCTGAAAGGTATTCCATCTTCAACAAGTTTAAAAACAGCATCTGTCGCAAAAAGATCATCCGACATAGCTTTTAGAGCATTTTCCCTGTTAATAGTCAACCCCGAGAAAAGAGCTGTCATTATTTCCAGAGAATCCCTTGTTATATTAAATGCTTCAATAACAGGTTTTTTTGTTTCCTGGAGGTCACGTGAATAACCTGAAGGAATTGATGCTGTTATTGATTTTACCAGACTTTCACAGGAATGAACTGTTCGGACCCTTGCCCTGAGAAGTTCCATTATATCCAGATTTTTCTTCTGAGGCATTATAGAAGAACCTGTTGTAAATTTTGAATTAATAGAGAAAAAATCAAATTCTGCCGTTGTAAATAATAAAATATCGTTAGCCAGTCTTCCGATTGTCAACATTATATTGGATAATCCGGAAAGAACCATGGCCTCAAATTTACCCCTTGAGTTCTGACAATAAACCGGATTAACCTGTATCCTGGAAAAGCCGAGCAGATCCCTTGTCCGATTTCTGTCAATGGAAAGGTTTATCCCGTAGCCTGCCCCGGATCCTAAGGGAGAAGAATCAATGTAGTCTAAAACATTAAAAAGAAATCCCGCGTCATCAATAAGAGACTCTGCAAATGCACCTCCCCAAAGAGCCGCCGATGAAGGCATCGCGCGCTGCATATGAGTATACCCCGGCATAGGTATATCCATGTTTTTTTCACTGAAACCTTTAATCGTACCGGCCAGTTTCAATGAAGACTTAATGAGTTCAATAAGACTGAATTTTTCAAACAACCGTAAATCCGTAAGAACCTGATCATTACGGCTTCTTCCGGTATGGATTTTCCCTCCGGCACTCCCTATACGGTCTGTTACAGTGTTTTCTATTTTTGTATGGACATCCTCATCCTCAGGGCTTACATGGAATTTACCGTTCCTGTATTCCTTCATTATATCCTTAAGGACTTTTAGAATATCTTCAAGTTCATTTTTTTTAATATATCCTGATTCGCATAACATGATTGAATGCGCGGCATTGACATAGAGATCCATTTCAACAAGGTTATTATCCAAAACCGCATCATCAGAAGCTGTATAGTTTTGAACAATCTCATCGGGTGATGAAGATCCGGTTTGCCAAAGTTTAGCCATTAGAACCCTCCAGCAGGACTTTTTCTCCTGAACCTACTTTTTCAAGAATATCTTTACCGTGTTTTATATTACCAACATGCACGACAGGTGAAATAGGTGTTCCGCCGAAAAACAGGCATAATTTATTACCCGGATACCAGAATACAACCGATCCGTCCGGAGCGTCCGCCTGCTCTGAATGCCCCGCCTCAAGCCTCGGAGCGTCAAAGTATACTTCTCTTCCCCAGACATCCACACGGGACTTAAGCCCTGAGAGTTTTTGAAAGTATTTTTCAAACTCTGGGAGCGGCTGAATTGTACATCTATCGTTTTTAAAAGCAATATCAATATTCATACTTATCCCTTGAGAATCGATTCAATCAGATCTTCTTCAATCATATTCTGAATAACCTTTTGCGGAGCTTTTGTCATTTCAAGAAACTGAAGGGCAAATCCCCTGGGCCTGTATCCTATCAGGGCGTCCATATTCGACCAGACAATCCTTACTTTAACTGCAAAAAAGAAATCACTGAAATCTATTTCAAAAAGATACTCTGATCCCACATCAGGATCAAAATTACGGGCAGACACAAAAGCACCGTTGGAAGAAAGAGAAAGAACCTCAGCTCTGCGCATTGTTCCTATTTCCTTTTCATCCTGCCGGCCGATTTCATATAAACTCGCATTGAGTCTTTTATCAATCCTGTGGGCCGCGCGTTTGGGTCTTGATTCCCCATGCACGGAGATCAATAACATGGCAATATCTTCCGGACTCTCATCAGTATCAAAAAATTTTATGCTGTTACCCTTGATCCATTCTCCATCCTGAATTAATGCGGCCCTGTTGCCTATAACATAGCAGTAGAGAGTTGGATTCATTGTAAAAAGACTCTTAATGGTTGTTCTAACCATATCCATCAGTTCAACATCCGTAAACACAATAAAAGCGTCAATATCAGCATTTTTGATATGGCTCTTAATTGCATCATCACCTTTTTCTGTCAGTAAAACTTCGATACTGTACTGTGCAAATACTGCCTGAATAGAAGGACTAAATAAATGTCCGGGATCAAGAATAAGTATTTTCAAAAATCACCCCCTATAAAGCCGCGTACTCAGCAACCTTATCACCAACTTCAGTCGTAGAAAGACCCATTTTACCGGCCTGCAGAGACTTCATATCATTTTTAAGTGTTTTAACAATCGCCTTTTCAATCCTTGCGCCTACAGCAGCCTCTCCGAGTGTTTCCATCATCATCTGCCCGGCACTGATAGCCGCAAGCGGATTGATAACATTCTTACCTGTATACTTTGGAGCTGATCCGCCGATTGGTTCAAACATTGAAACACCTTC
>JAGLSM010000219.1 GCA_023135745.1 Spirochaetota bacterium
GAGGTTCACATCAATATTTTTTTTACGCTGCGCCTTTTTAAGATGGACACCCTTCATCATTGAAAGAATTTTGAGATACTGGTTATCCGCAGACATTTCTGCTGAAAGATATTGCGCCTTATAGCGGAGATAACCTTGTCTGACAAGATGAACATCTGCCCAATCGCTCAAACCAACATTTCTTTTTCGGATTACCTGCCCAAGAGTCACCGCAGATCTTTTCATAAAACCTTTATAAATACTGGTTTTTTCAACAAGTAAAGCCCAATCATAGTACTGATAGTACAAATCCATTAAAAAAGCCTCATATGCTTCTTTCTCTGATTTTTCGAGAATTTTAATAGATAGACTCATGTTCTTAAGGGTATTGTTATCAGCCTTTCCAAGAAAGTTAGACAATAAAGGCATTGTGATGGAAAATCCCAGATAAGGCTTATATGAAGTCACATCTGATGATGAAACAGGCACAAAAGAAGTCTTTGAATAACCTAACTCAACCTTTGTTGATAGTCCCAGGAAAGACGGAAATTTCTTTGTGAGTGAGGCTGTCAAATCATACTTTGAATAGCGGCTTCCAACACTCATTCCTGAATTTTCCAAAGGGTCAGCCCATGTATAAGAAGGCGCGATGGTCAACATAAAATCCCTTATTGCTAAAGCTCTTTTTGCAGAAAAACGGCCTTCCCTAAGTTCGCTTTTTACCTTTTTTACAAATGGATTATTAAATACGGATTTCTTTATAAAATCCCCAATACTGAGAACAGGAAGTTCCGGTATTTTTTTTACTTTATTTTTGGGATCTTTTTTTAGATCCTTCTTATTAAGTGCTGATAAAGTACCCGTGCTCATAATAAGGATACTCATAAATAGTATAATAATTTTTTTCATTTTATCTCCTCACAACCATTTCTTAGCTATTGTTTATGCTTTTTTTCTGAATTTTCCCAATATGAATACTTTGATATTTGTAAAATCCTTTTGTATCAAATAGAGACTTGGAACTAAAAATAAAGTTATCACTGTCGCAAAAAGAAGTCCGTAGGCAATAGTCAACGCCAAAGGACCAATCATGGGATCACTTCCGCCAATACCATACCCGGAAGGCAGAAGACCTACGATTGTTGTAACTGTTGTCAATAAAATTGGGCGCAGCCTGGTAGATGCCTGCCTGGCAATATTCTCCAATGAAAGACCTTTCTCATGTACAGCAGCGTTAAGCCGATCCACCATTACGATCGAATCATTCACAACAACTCCTATTAAACCAAGCATCCCCATAATGGAAAACATGCTGAAATTCATACCGTGAAAATAATGAGTCCAAATCACCCCTATCAAAGTAAATGGAATCACTGACATCACAAAAATTGTTTGAGAAGCGTTATTCAGTACCATAATTACCAGAAAAAATATTACTGCCAGAGAAAAAGCTCCCGCGAATACAGCTCCGCTCAGCATCTTACCGGTTTCTTTGGCTTCTCCGCCGACAAGAACCTTTACCCCAACCGGAGGTGACCACCTGGACAGTAATTTCTTTTTTACCAGCTTTCCGACTTTTCTTGGAGAAATAAAACGGGCATCAACCTGAGCAGAAACAGTAACAGCCTGTCTGCCGTTATAATGACGCAAATCCTGCTTGGAAGGAATACTTTGAAAATGCAGCAAATCCTTAACATTGATCAGCTGCCCCATTTTATTACGCACCTTGAGGTAACGAATACTGTCAGCGCGCCCCCTGTAACGCGGAGCAAGAATCACACGGTAAAATATTTCCTGATCCAGTGTCTGAATGGAAGTCACTTTCTGTCCGTCAAAAGCAATCCTGATCATCTTTGCAATATCGGATGTAGTAAGAGAGTAAGCTGCCAGTTTACGGTAATTGAATCTTATCACCAGCTGCCGCTTACCGTCTTTATCATCCCGTTCAATATAGCGGACACCTTTGATTTTTTTTACAAAGGACATGATTTTTTTTACGGCTTTTTCTCTCTTCTTGATATTATTGCCTATTACCATGATCTCCATAGGCTTGCCTGTGGCCGGTCCTGCTTTTTTCTCTTCAAAGCTTATCTTTGTTTTTTTAATACTTTTAATTTTCCGTCGGACTGCTCTAATTATAGCTTTTGCGGAACGAGCACGTTTACCAACCGGAGTAAGAAAAACGGTAGTGACAGCATAATTCTCATGGTCCCCGCTGGTTTTTGCCGCACCGTTACCACCGGTATTCATGTGCCCCACCCTGGATGCGTATGAGGTGATCTCGCCCTTCATCTTTTTCATCTTGCGAAGTACATTCTCCACCTTTATCACATCTTTAGCTGTCCGTTGAATACTTGACCCAATCGGAGCTTCATACTTTATAAAAAATTTCTCAGAGCCGGAAGACGGCATCATTACCATCTTGATATTTTTACCCATGAAAAGGAATGAAAAAATAAACAATAGGACCAGGGAAGCAACCATTAGATATTTCCGCCGTAAAACACCTGTTAACAGGGTTGTATATTTTTCTTCCATTTTGATAATCCACTCTGCCTTTGTTCTCACCTTTTTCTTGCCTTTTTTATCCCTTTTGCCATGAGCAACATGCCCCGGTAAAATCAAAAGACACTCAAAAAGTGAAACAAGAAGTGTGATACTGACTACAAGAGGAATTGCCCATGCAAATTTCCCCATTTTACCGCCGAGAAAATACATAGGCATATAGGCCGCAATGGTAGTAAGCACAGCTGCTGTCACAGGCCGCGCCATTTCCTTTGTTCCTTTGACTGCAGCTTTGATAGGATCCATGCCGTCTTCCTTATAGGATTCAACATGTTCCGCCACTACAATCGCGTCATCAACCAGCATTCCAATCACAATTAAAAAGCCTGCCAGAGAAATATTATTGATAGTCAAACCAACAAAGGGCATAACTATAAAGGCTCCAAGAATGGAAAAAGGAATACCAAAGGCAGCCCAGAAAGCAGTCTTATGGTTAAGAAATAATACCAGCATTAGAAAGACCAGTATAAACCCCATCATTCCGTTATCCTCCAGAATACTGATTCTGGCTCTGGTACGTTTGGAAGCATCATCAATGAAGGTATACTTAACGCCTGATGGAATATGACGCTTTTTCATTAAAGCCTTGACCCTGTCAATTGTCTTTATAATATCTGCCGTAGGTTTTTTGGTGAGCACAAGACTTATACCCTGCCGGCCGTTACTGCGGACCATCAGGCGTTCATCTTTTTCCCCCATCCGTACCCGCGCGACATCAGAAAGAACAACACGCCGTTGTTCAAAGTTGGATCTAAGGATTACCTTCTTTACGTCCATGGGTTTTTTAAATTTTGACAGGGTAACTATCTGTTGTTTTCCAATATATGAATTAAAACTCCCCCCGGAAGCACGTACATTTCTGGATAAAATACTGTTAATAATCTCATCAAAAGAAATATGCTGCTGCTGCATTCTCCATGGATCAATCTCCACCTGTATTTCCGGCTCAAAATAACCGGCCTTGGTGACCATAGCAACTCCATTGAGATCCTTAAGCTCTATTTCCAGCTCAAGGGAAAGTATTTTGAGAATATTCATCGGTCCGGATAGAGCTACTTCCAGGATAGGCATATCTTCTATCCGCATCTCAGCAACTGTCGGTTTACCATCCAGATCAAGCGGCAGATCCTTCACACGGTCCACAGCACTTCTGATGTCATCCAGAACCCTCTGCATGTCATTCCTACCCAATTCATCATCCGCCTGTATAGTGATCAAGGAAAGGTTTTCAGTGGATACCGATGTCATGTAATCGATGCCGTTTACCTCTGCCAACTGCCTCTCAATGGGTGTTGTAACATTGAGTTCCACATCCTCCGGAGCAGCTCCCGGATAAATGGCAGAAATGGTAATCGTATTAAAACTAACAGAAGGAAAAGATTCCCTTCTGATACTGAGCATGGAATAAAGCCCGCCAACTATGACAAAAAAAAGTATCATACGGGTCAGAATTTTCTTTTTTATAAAAAAGGTAATTAACCGTTCCATTCTATTCTCCTATGAAAAATTCAACACTATTATAGATAATAATATATAATGACCTATATTATAATAAAAAGTTAATACAGTTATACCGAAATTAATGAGAATTTTTTGGAGTCAAATAAAACTTTGCGTCTTGTAAGCCTTTGCTAGAAACAAAAATACTTTCGTATCTCACCCTATCCCTTCCCTCGAGGGGTTGTCGATAAATAAAAATTGG
>JAGLSM010000022.1 GCA_023135745.1 Spirochaetota bacterium
ATTCGATACCCTGACCGATCCTGTTTGGTCCTCCTCCGAGGATTATGTATTTATCCTTACCTGTTTCTTTTGTTTCATTTTCTTCTTCAAAAGTTGAATAATAATATGGTGTCATAGCCTCGAATTCAGCGGCGCATGTATCCACTAGTTTGTATACGGGATTGATATTATATTTATTTCTAAGTTTGAAGATTTCATTAATACTGATTCCAAGAAGATCCGCAATTCTTGCGTCAGCAAATCCCATCATTTTCGCTTCTTTGAGAATTTCCTTTGATAGAGAGCCTTTAGATGATTGAATTATGGTTTCAAAATCAAAAATTTCTTTTAGCTGAGCAATGAACCAGGGATCTATCTTTGTTATATTGCATATTTCTTCATTGCTCATGTCAAGGTCTATCGCGTCGTAAATCGCAAAGAGTCTTGAATAATGCGCGTTTCTCAGGATTGTTTCTGTTTTCTGGCGGAGTTTTTCTTTATCGTCGAATTCACCTTTTTTGCGCTTTTTTATACGGGAAATAAAACCGTTTCGGCCTGTTTCGAGACCGCGGATTGCTTTTTGAAGAGCTTCTTTGAATGTTCGGCCAATACCCATTGTTTCACCAACGCTTTTCATTTGTATATTAAGCTCGGGTTTGGTATTCCTGAATTTTTCAAATGCGAATCTGGGTATTTTTACAATGCAGTAATCCAGTGTTGGTTCAAATGATGCCGGTGTTTTTCTTGTAATGTCATTGGGAATTTCATCAAGTCTGTAGCCTACTGCAAGTTTTGCAGCAATTTTAGCAATTGGAAAACCGGTCGCCTTGGAAGCAAGCGCGCTTGATCTGGAAACACGGGGATTCATTTCAATTACTGCGAGTTGGCCGGTCTCAGGATCCTTTGCGAACTGAATATTTGATCCACCTGTATCAACTCCTATTTCACGGATTATTTTAATTGCAAGGTCTCTCATTTCCTGGTATTCACGGTTAGTCAGGGTTTGTGCCGGCGCAACGGTAATGGAATCACCGGTATGTATACCCATTGGGTCAAAATTTTCAATTGAACAAATGATCACAACATTATCTGCTGTATCACGCATCACTTCTAATTCAAATTCTTTCCAACCCAGTATGGACTTTTCAACGAGAATTTCTGTAGTTGGAGACTGTTCCAGACCAATCTCAGCCATTGTTTTGAATTCGTCAAGATTGTATGCAATGCTTCCGCCGGTACCGCCCATTGTAAATGAAGGTCTTATGATTGCCGGAAATCCGATGTCTGTGACAAGTGACATGGCATCTTCAAGAGAATACGCGAAACCGCTTTTTGGGAGAGGTGCTCCGATGTTCTGCATGGCTTTTTTAAACAGGCTTCTGTCTTCGGCTTTTTTGATTGCATCGAGGTTAGCACCTATCATCTCTACACCATATTTTTTCAGGACACCTTTTTCTGCAAGATTAACGGCGACATTCAGGGCTGTCTGACCGCCTAAGGTCGGGAGTATGCAATCCGGTCTTTCTTTCTCGATTATCATCTCAACTATTTCCGGATATACCGGTTCAATGTATGTTCTGTCCGCCATCTCAGGATCAGTCATAATTGTAGCAGGATTTGAATTTACGAGAATTACCCGATAGCCTTCTTCTTTAAGTGCTTTGCATGCTTGAGAACCAGAATAATCGAATTCGCATGCCTGGCCAATTACAATTGGTCCGGCACCGATCAGTAGTATTGATTTTATGTCTTTTCTTTTTGGCATTTTTATGACTTGACTTTTTTTTTGTAATCGCAGAAAATATATTGACTTAAAGACTAACAAACAAATTTTTATTTAAGTTTTTGGGTTTAAATATACTTTGTTTATCTAAACAGGATTTAAGGGTAGATATGAAAAAAGAAAAATCAGTCTTTTGTATAGAACCGGAATCCATGTACAGAAGGGTATTCGAAAGGATACTTCTCTCAAACGGGTACAAATGCCGTTTTGCGGATATGGACAGGATTGAAGAAGAATGCGCTTCTTTCTCAGAAGATGTTGTTTTCTTAAATATTGAGCTTAAGAATATGTCCGGATTTGATTTGGTTCCGTTGATTAAAAAAACGAATCCTGAAACTCATATTGTATTGTTTACAAACAGTAATATGAATGAGTATATAGAAGATATAATTCGGACTAACCAGGCCAATGTGATTTCAAAACCTTTTACTAAAGAAGAGCTTCTGTTTTTTCTTGATAAGCTTTTTAACAAAGCAAAAGTTTTTGGACTTAAAAATTATTTAAAACCGGGTTCTGTTGTTAAAACATTTTTTTTAAGCTCTTCAGATCATATTAGAGAATATGTAGGTAAGATTCTTAATATTTCACAGGAATGGGGTTTTAATTTTCATTACGATTTTAAAATTGACCTTGTTATTCATGAATTACTGGTAAATGCTATTTATCATGCACATGGGTTTGAAGAAGAGAAAAAAACAGGCGTGTCAATTTCTCTTGAAGACAGTAATCATGTTGAAGTAGGGGTAGGTCATGATGAAAACAGATTTGGGATATCGATTACAGATTTCAAGGGCAATCTTACAAGGAAAAGGATTCTTGAAACAATACTAACACTGGAAAGTCAAGGTGATGTTGATGAATTACTTGATAAGGGTGTGGATATTAATGAAATTTTCAAGGAACATGGCAGGGGTATAGACCTTGTGCGTAAAAACACCGGAGAATACTATTTCCTTATTGAAAAGGGAGTGAGAACACAGGTTATATTGATTTTTGACAGATTTTTTGAAAAGGATGATGAATATACATCTTTAAAGATTATTGAAATATAGGTTTTATTTGAATACAAGAATATAGAAGATCATAATTATTGCTGCTATAACAATAACTCCACCAAGAGCCAAAAGCCAGTATAGTGAAAAAGTCGTTTTATCTCCAGTTGGTTCAGTAGGGCTGAGGGAATTACTGAAGCCGGCATCAGCCAGATTCTTCATTTGAGGCTGGCTTGATTTTTTATCTGTATCAGGATCATATCTTTTTAATTTAACCTGTTCGGATTCAAGAACTTTTCCAAATATACCATCACCTATTTTAACAAGAATAACATACTCATTAAACTGGTTGACTTTTACTTTTTCTATTGTCGAGGGAATTGGTATAACTTCATTTTCGTGTGTCGCGTTTAATAGATCAATAAAATATTTTCCCCTGTTTGTTGAAGGATCTATTTTTACCATGATTTTATCGCCGGGTTGAAGTTCAAAAATTGGAATTCCGGAAACAGGTGCCAGGATAAGATTGATGCCAAGTACCACTGAACCATCAGCTATGTCAAAATCAGTTTCTGCTTCCTGCGCGAGAGGTTGTACTTCATTTGGATCAGCTTCGCCTGTATTTTCTTCATCCTTGCCGTGACGGGCTTCTTTAACCTGATTTACTTCCTCAGAGGTGACCGTTTCCCATACCATATCTATATGTATGTTTCTGTCTCCAAGAGGCTTCATCAGTAAACTAAAGAGAATATTTTCAACCTTTGAAGCGGCATTTTGTTTTATAAGGGAATAAATTTCATCAGAGCGGTCGCCGCGTAAAGATGTCTCGAGATAGTTTTGAATATCGTTTGATATACTTGTTGCGAATTCGCCTTTCCATCGGAGTGTGGCAATTTTTTCTTCTACATCGCTCCAATGGTTTTTTGGATCAGTTTCATAAAGAGAGCTGAAATGTGAAGCCACAACCGAAATGCTTTCAAGGTTTCTTGATTCAGTATCAAGAAACATTAAGAAAATACCAAAGGAATTTGTTTCAATAGCTTTGAAACGTCCCTTGATTACAATAAATGTGTTTTCTTTTTTAACTTCTTCAGGCATTTTTTATCCGTAAATCTTTTTAAACTACAAGCATGGAATCTATGTACTGCATATAGTTTCTTCAATAATAAGTTTAGTATTACATAGTTGTCAAATACTTTCGTTTTAATATTGACAGCCTTTATTCTTTTATATAGATTGAAAACCGATACCGTTTAAGCGTCGGCAAATAATTTTCTTGTTATAAGGGAAATCTTCTTTGAAATTAGAATTTTTTTTAAGTTTGCGTTATTTTATAGCGAAAAAACGAAGATCATCAATTTCATTAATTTCTGCAATTTCAATAGCCTGTGTTGCGTTGGCTGTTCTGGTTCTGATAGTTGTATTTTCGGTTTTGAATGGATTTCATGCCGACATGAAGAGTAAAATCCTTTCCAAAGAGTCACATGTTGTTTTGATTCCAAGGGTAGACAGGGATCTTAGTAATTATAGAAAAATATGTAAAAAAATAAAAAAGATCAATGGGGTTATACTTGCTCTTCCTCATTATGACGGATGGGGTCTTATTAAGTCAAAGATCCGGTCTTTTATGAAAGGCGTCAAAGTACGCGGAGTTGTCAATAATCTCTTGAAAGTTGACAGAGATTTCAGCACCGGATTTAAAATGAAATCCGGTAAATTTGACCTTACTAAAAGAGGGCATGTGATACTTGGGGAAACCCTTGCCCAGGAACTGCAGGTTACAACAGGCGATGTAATAAATCTCTATGTACCTCCTAAATTAAACACAGATGATCTTCTAATGCCTGTTACCCTTGATTATAAGGTTGCCGGAATCTTCTCAGCGGGACATTCAAAATATGATGAGAAGTTTGTCTTTTTATCCCTTAAGGATGCCCAGTTTCTATATGGAGTTAATGATGTAGCTAATACTATAGGTATCAAGCTGCTTGATTACAATAATGCTGAATATTTTAAAAGAAAATTAAGCGGAAAATTCAGATATAAATACTTCATCTATACATGGATGGAAATGCAGCGTAATTTATTTCAGGCACTTGTTACAGAGAAAACCCTGATAGGTGTTGTTTTGTTTTTCATTATCGCTATGGCGGCTTTTTCTATTGCCGGTACACTTATAATGGTGGTGATGGAAAAGGAACGCGAGATCGGGATATTAAAATCAATAGGACTTACTCCCAAATCAATAAAAAGGGTTTTCATTTCCCAGGGTTTTATTGTGGGGATGCTGGGTACTCTTATTGGTTTGATTCTTGGATTAGTTATAGCCTCATCAATGGATACAATTCTTCATTTTTTGGAAGACATGGTTAATTTTGCTAATAAATCTTATTACAGTATTTTCAGCGGGATTATTGACGTTCCATATCCTCAGGACTGGAAGCTTTTCCCCCAGGACGTTTATTATGTGAGCACCTTCCCCGTTAGGATCAATTTTGTAGAGATATTTGTTATTTCTCTTGTATCAGTTATATTGACAACTCTCTGCGCATTTTTTCCTGCGCGTCAGGCTGCTAAATTAAGAGTAACTGAAGTTTTACATAAGGAATAAATTTTGAAAAAAGAAAATATGCCGGTATTAGAAGTAAAGAGTTTGGCAAAATCTTATTCGACAGATGCCGAAACACTTACAGTTCTTAAAGATATATCATTCATTCTTGAGAAAAATCAATCTCTTGCTGTGATAGGTGAAAGCGGAACAGGGAAGAGCACTCTTCTAAATCTGGTTGGAGGACTTGATTATGTTTCCGGCGGTGAGATTGTGGTTTTTAATAAAAAAATTGAAAATATGACAGAAACGCAGCTTGCCGATTTCAGGAATAAAAATATTGGATTTATTTTTCAGTATCATCATCTTCTGCCGGATTTTACCGCGCTTGAAAATGTAATGCTGCCGTTTTTAATTGGTTCTTTTAACAAACAAGCCGCGGAGGAATCTGCTGCAAAGCTTCTAGGGAGTGTCGGTTTAATTGACAGGTTGAAACATAAACCATCACAGCTATCAGGAGGTGAACAGCAGAGGGTGGCAATCGCGCGTTCTTTGATTAACAGACCCGGTCTTGTATTAATGGACGAACCTACAGGCAATCTCGATGAAAAGACAAGCGCGGAAGTAATGGATCTTGTCTGGAAGCTTGCCGATGAATTTGATCTTACAGTTGTTCTTGTAAGCCACAACCTTGCTATTGCCGCTCAGGCCGATAAGTGTATCCGGCTCTCCAAGGGATCATCAGAGTTTATTCATTTGGACTAAAAAATAATTCAATCGTATCTTGTTTATTAATTTTTCGTTATATTTAGGTTTGTTATTGCTCCAGCCATCTTAATCTTGGATTAAAATGTTATGTTCAGGTGTTAGTTAAACAATAAATATGAAAGTACGGACAGAATGAAAAAAGATAATTATAAATTCATAGATGATATCAGGGAACTTAACGATCTATTCAAAAAGTGTCCCGGGTTTCAATTTGTCGAAAGTATTGATCAACTTATCGAACTTTCCTGCGGCAGTGCTGAAAATGATTATTTCGAAGTGAAATATAACTTGCCGGATAACAGCACCGTTACAGAGGCTGCGGTTTCCCGTGTTCGTAATGGTATTGCTGTTAACTACATCGAACCATACATGAGACGGCGGGATCCGGACTGCATGTATATAGGTGATGAAGAGCCCTCTGACAAGCCAAGGTTCAAAGATGAATTTGGAAAAGAATTTGTAGATTTAAGAGAAGAGACTTTTAACTGGTTGGCTAAACAGCGGCTGGCTGTTTTTGCTTTTCGTACAGGCAATGATGAATTTGGCGAAGATGCTCTTGCTGTTGTTCCATTAAATGCTGCATTTTTTGCATTGGGACTTGCTATGTTACAGGGTATTATTTCACCGGCAGAGTTTTCCGATTCTTTTTCACCTAAAAGTATTATCTATGTAGCACCTACATTTAGACATACACATTTTAACGGAAAACAGATTGTTGTCCATAATAGGAAAAAGAGGCTATATGAGATATTTTCATATAATCTTTATCCCGGACCCAGTGCCAAAAAAGGAGTCTATGGCGTTCTGATATATAAAGGGGAGAAGGAAGGATGGGTTGTCCCTCACTGTGCTGTAGTTCAAGTTATCACTCCGTATGATAACATTATAACATTTATGCATGAAGGTGCCAGCGGCGGCGGGAAAAGCGAGATGCTTGAACAGCCCCATCGTTTGCCTGATGGCAGAATGCTGCAGGGGTACAATCTCGTTACCGGAGAGAAAAGGTACATAGAAATCCCGCGTACTTGTGAAACACACCCTGTTTGTGATGATATGGCATTATGTTCCCCATCTATTCAAAAAGATAATGGTAAGCTATGGGTTGTTGATGCCGAAAACGGGTGGTTTCTACGGGTTAATCATATATCTGAATATGGTACGGATCCCAAGTTGGAAAAGCTGACCGTACAATCTCCGTTACCGCTATTTTTTCTGAATATTGATGCTGTTCCAAACAGCCGAGCTTTAATTTGGGAGCATACTAATGATGCCCCGGATAAACCATGCCCCAATCCGCGTGTTATTGTTCCCCGGTCAATCTATCCTGATGTTGTGACTAAACCTGTATCTATAGATTACCGCAGTTTCGGTGTCCGCACACCTCCATGTACACGGGAAAAGCCCAGTTATGGTATTCTTGGATTATTTCATATATTACCGCCTGCGTTAGCATGGCTCTGGCGTTTGGTTGCTCCGCGGGGCTTTAGTAATCCAAGCATTGTTGATGATGGAGTTATGAGTAGTGAGGGTGTCGGCAGTTATTGGGCGTTTTCTACAGGACTAAAAGTAAATCAGGCCAATCTGCTTCTCGAACAAATTGAACGGAATATAAAAACACGATACATTCTTATTCCTAATCAACACATAGGTATATGGGAAACCGGCTTTATGCCGCAATGGTTGACAAGGGATTATCTTGCGCGCAGGGGTTCATCAAATTTTAATAAAGAACAAATAACAGAAGCCCGATGTTCTCTTTTAGGATATACATTAAAAACAATGAGGATTGAAGGTACTCGAATTACTAATTGGTTTCTTGAGGTAGATACTCAGCCGGAAGTAGGCAAAGACGGATATGATAAAGGAGCAGACATATTAAAAGGATTTTTTGCCGATAATCTATCCCAGTTTCTGACGCCGGAATTAAATGATTTAGGCCGTCAGATTATTGAGTGTTGTTTAGGAAACGGCAGTGCTAGTGATTATGAACGTTTTTTCCCAAATTACGATAACTTTATACAAAATGACTAGTTAAAAAAAATCTAAAAAAAATTTCTGCTTGAATCAAATTCAGATTACTGATACACTATCTTCTACAGGAGGATACTATGCGTGAGTCTGAGTTATATGAGCTTGAGATTATATGCAGAGATATTGAGAATGATGGTATTGATATATTTACCTGGGAGTGGGATCATAAGTTTGACGCCGTACTTTCAAATTTCCCTGTAACTAAAAAGGGTAAGGCCCTTTCTGTACTTAAACGAAATTTTCTTTATCACTTTGATGAAAAAAAAATAAAAAAAGCTGAGGCTAATATTAAAGGTATTGCTGATGCTCTTGGCGGTATCAGGGGCGGGCAGCTGCTTTTTATGTCAGAACCGGAACGTAATATTTTAATGTTCGGGGCATGGTGGCCATGGAACAACCAGGATAAAATCTCGATAAGATTGGGTCTTGTAACTGAGAATGTGTCCAATATTGAAGAGGTTAAGCTGATTAAGAATTTTAAAAGCTGGTTTAACCTTTAAAACGAAGAGGTTTTTTTGCAATGGGAAAATCATCTAAAACAGGGCTTATTTTCGGCAGGAATCAGATAGAAATTTTTTGCGGCAGCGCTCTTCCTTTTGGTGCTTCAATACTTTCACAAGGAATTAATTTTTCATTATTCTCAAAAAACGCGCGGGAAATTCATCTCCTGCTTTTTGAATCCGGTGTTGAAGAACCTGTTCTTGAAATTCCCTTTGACCCTGATTTAAACCGTACCGGAGATGTATGGCATATTTTTATAAAGAACCTTTCCAGGGATGTAAGATACGGATACAGGGTTGAAGGACCTTATAGTCCAAAAGACGGCCATTATTTCAATAAAACAAACATACTCATTGATCCCTACGCCAAAGCTTTGACCGGAGGAGCTGTTTGGGATGAACCTATTGTCAGAAAGGGGGTGAATGGGAAAAGTGAAGGATATTTGAGGAGAAGTTTTATTCCCTATGAAGAGTTTGACTGGATGTGTGACCGGCCTATTAACCGTCCTTTAAAAGATACAATTATATATGAGCTTCATGTCAGAGGGTTTACCGTTGATAAAAGTTCGGACGTCAAAAATCCGGGAACATTTGAGGGTATTATAGAAAAAATTCCATATTTAAAAGATCTGGGCATAACAGCGGTTGAGCTGATGCCTATAAATGAATTTGATGAACAGATTAATATTTTTACTTCGCCTGACGGGATAGAACTGAAACAGTATTGGGGATACAATTCAATCGCGTTTTTTGCTCCTAAGGCATCATATACGGCCGGAGCTATAACCGGATCTCAGAATATTGAATTCAAAAAGATGGTTAGAGAGCTTCATAAAGCCGGAATTGAAATAATTCTCGATGTTGTGTTTAACCATACAGGAGAAGGCGGAGTTGATAGTCCTACGTCAAGTTTTAGAGGGCTTGAAAATTCTATTTATTATATACTTGATGAAAACGGGGACTACAAAAACTATTCCGGATGCGGGAATACAATGAATTGTAATCATCCGGTTGTCAGGCAGCTCATTATTGATTGTCTTCGTTACTGGGTATCTGAAATGCATGTTGACGGATTCCGTTTTGATCTTGCATCTATTTTAGGCAGAGACCAATATGGAAATGTTCTAAAGAATCCTCCTGTACTTGAAGAAATTGCCCATGATCCGATACTCGCGGGAACGAAAATAATAGCGGAGGCGTGGGATGCTGCCGGTTTGTATCAGGTAGGTTCTTTTCCGGCATGGGGGAGATGGGCCGAGTGGAACGGTAAATATAGAGATGATGTGAGACGTTTTTTACTTGGTAATGAAAATATAATTAGTGATTTTGCCACGAGGTTTTCCGGGAGCTCTGATTTATATCATGTTTCAGGGAGGAACCCGTATCATTCCATTAATTTTATTACAAGTCATGACGGTTTTACCCTGTACGATCTTGTTTCTTATAACAAAAAACATAATAAAGTGAATGGCGAAAATAACAAGGATGGAGATAATAATAATTACAGTTATAACTGGGGAAAAGAAGGCCCTGTTACAGATAAGAAAATCGAAAAAAAACGGGACAGACAGCTTCGCAACTATATTGTCACCCTCTTATTATCTCAGGGAACTCCAATGCTTCTTGCCGGAGATGAGTTTAAAAGAACTCAAGCTGGAAATAATAACGCGTATTCACAGGATAATGAAATTTCATGGATAAACTGGCAGCTTCTCAAAAAAAATGCCGATTTTTTCAGATTTTGTAAAGGGATTATTGCTTTTAGAAAAAAGCATTCTGTTCTTAGAAGGGATTATTTTTTCTCCGGGAAAGATCAGACAGGCAATGGTATTTCAGATGTAAGCTGGCATGGTAAAAAACCGTTCAAACCGGATTTTGGAGAAAAATCCAAAATCCTTGGAGTTTTAATTGACGGGTCTGAATCGGAATCTGAAGAAATTGATGATGATATTTTTATTTTTTTTAATATGGGAAAAGAGATTGTGAGTTTTGAAGTTCCTGAACTGCCAACCGGAAAGAAATGGTATCTGAAGGTAAATACCGCGAATGAATCTCCGTCTGATTTTATTGATGATGGACATGAAGAAGAGGTTCGGGAAAATAAATTAAAAATTACGGCTCATTCCATTATTTTATTGGTTTCAAAAAAGTAGTAAAGCAGGATTAACAATGCAGGATACTCTTTTTTTTGAGGTGTTTGAATGAATAAAGTGAAATTCTCCATAGTAGTTTTCATTGTTTTTATTTTATTTTTTATTCTTTATGAATCTTTTTTAAAAAGCAGGGAATATATATATATCGGGGTCGCGGCTCCGTTAACAGCTAAAAAGGGTTCGGGTATTATAAAAAATGAACTTGGTATTCAGCTCAAGCAGGGCGTTCAATTTTACTTTGACCGTATAAATGCTAAAGGCGGAATTAATGGTAAAAAAGTAAAAATCATTTACAAGGATGATAAAAACGATATTCAAAGGGCAAAGAAAGTTGCTCTTGAACTTGCCGCTGACAAACGTATACTTGCGGTTATCGGGCACAGGTTCAGCGGTCCGACTCTTGCTGCTTCTGAGTATTACAGCCGCTACAAGGTGCCTATGATTGCGCCTACTGCATCTAATCCTCTTATTACAAAGAGAAGCCCATATATATTCAGAATGGTTTTTGATGATACTTATCAGGCTCATTTTGCAGCGCATTATGCCAGAAATATATTTAAGGCAAAAACTGCCGTAATATTTTACACAAAAACCACGTACGGGCAGAGTCTGAAAAATGATTTCTCCGGAGAAGCAGGGAAGATAGGTCTGAATTTAATCGGCACATTTTTAGTTAAAAAAAACCAGCCTTATAAACTAACGCCGCGAATTCTGAAAATACTTGAGTCTACCGATGTCGTGTATTTGTCACTGCATCATAATGATGGTATAAATCTCATGAAGTCTCTTGAGAAGGTTAAGTTAAAAGCAAAATTTCTCGGTGGTGATTCAATCGGCAGCCGGCTGTTCGCGAAATACGGAGGCAGATATGTGGAGGGTGTGTACGGTGTGAATTATTTCATTCCGGACATTCTGGGTTATAAGGCAGGCTTGTTTATGAGGAGTTTTGAAAAAAAATACAAGCGTATAATCGGCTGGGGCGGAGCAATGGCGTATGAGGCGAGTCATCTGATTGCACAGGCAATTAAAAATAATGGTGCCGGA
>JAGLSM010000220.1 GCA_023135745.1 Spirochaetota bacterium
TCTCTACTCTACCGAGAAACAAAAAATGAAGCGGAATAAAGTTATTTTAAGACAAACTCGGTTACCCTGAACAGGAAATTAATATGGCGGATAATAACGTACCTGACAATAACGAAACTGATATTAACAGGACAATTCCATACTCTTCTGATGATGAAATTTCCGCTCTGGATAAAACAATAGCTTATGCTGACAATCCTCCCGGAAATATTCCAAAAGATAAAGAGAGTATCCATAGTATAAAACCCGGTGATACTATAGTCTTGAAGAAAAAGGAATACTCTATAACCGGAGTAATTTCAAAAGAGAATCAGTCAGGAGAAGCGGTTGTTTACAAAATATGTGATAAAAAAGGAACCGAATTTGCCTTAAAGATATACTTTCAAATCGGCAACCCTCTGGATGAACCAAATCGGGAAGCCCTGAAGAGAATCCTTAAAATAAAAGACCCTGATATACTTCCTATTTTTGATTTTGGAACCGGAACAAAAAAGTTTCTCAATAAATTCTGTTTTGAAATATCCACCTTTGCGAGCGGCGGTGATTTACTTGCTGTAGAAGACAATGAGTTTAAAAGAAAATATAATCAGGATTTTATTGAGAAAAAGGTGATTCCTCAGATATTCAGCGGAATAAAAACTCTGCATAAAAATAAAATATTTCATGGGGACTTGAAGCCCCAAAATGTATTTTATCTTAATAAGGAACAGGATAATCTTGTTATTGGAGATTATGGATCATCAAAAACCTACAATCAGAACTCTCAAAAAAGGCTTGCCTATACCTTCCTTACAAAAGGCACAAGTTTTTATCTGGCTCCCGAGCAGGCAAGGGGGATTGTATCAGAAAAAAACGATTACTATTCCTTTGGTATGATACTCCTTCATCTGCTGTATCCTGAAAAGGTAAATCAGGAAACATTGATTAAAATAATTGAAAGACAATTTGCGAAGAAACCCATTATTGATTTTGATCCCAAGTATAAGCGTATTAATGAACTGATAGAGGGTTTGACCCTTCAGGATATTGATAAAAGGTGGTCCGCCGAAGAAGTAGAGAAATGGATAAAGGGTGAGGCAATAGCAGTCAGGTATACTGATGTAGAGCCTGTTAAACTGGGAGATTTTTCCATCTACTCAGAGGAAGACTTATTGGAGTATATAAATACCAAGAAGGATTGGTTTGAGAACATTATAGAAGACAGTCAGGGTTATTCCTTGCTGCTGACCTGGCTCTCCAGGATTCAGGATTTAAGAAGAAAAAACATCTTTGATAAAATGATTATTTGTCATTATGAGGATGGAAAAGAATTTGTTAAAAACGCGATTATTGGATACTTCAGACCCATAAAGTCTTTAAAACTGAATGGGAAGGCGTTTAACTTTTTTGCTGATGAAGACTGTGTAAAACTTACCGGAGAATTTATAAATGAACTGGATAAAATATGGAAGAAAAGTAATTTTAAAAAAATAAGTCTACATGTTTGTAAACTGGAGTTTGCTCTCCGCAATCTTGAATTTGCTGCAGAAGGTGATTACAGAAGGCGGGTAAGTCTTCTTCTAGAAAAGATTTCATCCGTTTTGAATATTAATCCAAAAAAGAATTTCTCAGATTATCAGACTGTTTTTCATAAAAATCTTAACAATGAATTATTACTTGAGCTTTTCTATGCGTTTAATCCTGATAGGGTCTTTATCGATAGTGAAGGCAAAATAATTGATACAATGGAAAAGGCAGGTGTTTTTTTTGCAAAAAATAAAAATTTGTTTAATGACAGGTTTTATTCAGTAGAAAAAAATCACTTTTTAAAAAGAAAAGGTTTTGCAAATATTATTAATAAAAGTTACCGTCATTTTATTTTTAAGACTCTTGATATGCATCTGAATACAACTGTAAATTTCATGTCTGCTTCTGATATTACTGATACTTTTCATACGAATAAGCCTGTTCAGTACGAGATAACTTTTTCAATAAAAAAGTCTCTAAATGATTTTTTTCATGATATTGATGTTGATGTAAACATTCTTAGGCCGGAGAGAAATAAAGTTAAAAGAAAAAAATCAAAAAAGAAGAATTCCAATAAACAAATATCAGATCCGTTAACTGATACACGTATTAAAAAAATTATTCTTGATGACAATCAGGGCGATGATATTTCAATACTGAATGATTTTTGGCGGGAGCTTGAGAGTATTGATTCTGAAAACCCTGTTCAAGTAAATCATTCTCAAGCACCATCCGGAATTACGGAAAACGTTAAGTCTGTTTTTGCTGCTGCTTTACTGTCTGAAATTGAGCGTTTAAGGGATAATAGAAAGAGGGCTGAAGAGAAATGGCGGAAAAATCAGATCAAAAAGAATATAAAGGGAATGGTTGTGTTACCGCTTTCACTTTTACCAATTCTTCTATCTGCCGTAATTTTTGCCGGAGAATTTTTAGGAATATTTAACGTCAAATTATTTTTGAGGAGCTTCTATATCTTCGGGAGTGCTTCCCCTAATTTATTTTATGATGATTTGTGGGATATTCTTGTTGTTTTTCTTAACTGGAACATGCTCTATATTTTTTCTGTGATTCCGGCAGCCGCTGCATTTTTTTATTTTGAACAAAATCCGAGGATCAAAAAAAAGCTTATGAGTATGTACTATCCGCCTATTGGTTTTGCTATTGTAATAACAGCTTTAGGATTTGTTTTCGGTGTTGCCATACCTCTTGTCATTTTCCTTCCGGGACTTATAGAGAATTTATTTTTTCTTAAAGTAGTGGTGCTGTTTATATGTTTTGCTGCAATCTTGAGAAAAAGTTCATTCCTTTTTATTAATTTTCTTAACGCAGTGTATGGAGTCAATAGAAGAGCCCGTACAGTTGATAGAAGCGAAAACAGAATAAAAAGATTTTCTATGCACAGACCGATAATTCTTGCTGACAGGCTTTTTCCTCAAATGAAATCATTGGTTCCCGCGGTAATTATATTCCTTGTAATATTAAGGGGACTGTTTCTGGTTATCCCATCAGATGAAAAAATAAATGTAGATACGTTTAATAAAACTATTGGAATCAATAACAGCAGCATCTCGGATATAGATTACAGTCCTTATGGGAAATTAATTGCAAGTGCAGGGCCTGACAGAATCGTCAGGTTGTGGGATGGTAAAACCGGAAAATTTGTTAAAAATTTACGGGGGAATACCTCCGGAATTCTTTCTGTAAGGTTTTCTCCTGACGCGAAATATCTAGTGAGTTCGGCTTACGGCAAAAAGGTTCTTATATGGAATCTTTTTGATTTAAATAAAAATAGACCTAAAAAATATTGGGTATACAAAACTGTCGCTGCAATCTGTTTTACTCCGGACGCGGATTATTTCACGGGAGCAGGATACTCAAAATACATAAGAACATGGAAGGCTTCTTCAAGGAGAAGAGGCCGTTATATCCGAAAGATCCATAACGCGAATATAGTTTCAATTGATTTCAGTTATGATAGAAAATACTTTGCAAGTACAGATAGATATTACCGGACCAGAATCTGGAAAGTTAAATATCCTTCAGTTGTCGCGGGAAGCAGCAGAGGAATAAAACTCAAAAAATACAAAGTAATAAAAAAAGGATGTACACAGATTGTCTTCAGTCCGGATAGTTCAAATCTGGCAGGAGCCTGCGTGGATAAAAAAATACGGATATGGGATGCTTCAACCGGAAAAATTTTAAAAACGCGCGATAGTCATAAAGCGGAAATCACATGTATCCGTTACAGTCCTAACGGAAAATACCTGTTAAGCTGCAGCAGGGACGGTATGATTATACTGTGGAACAATGAAAAAAATTCAGAAGAAGTTGCGTACTCTTCTTCAGACTCATATGTAAAGAGTGCCGCGTTTCATCCTTCAGGAAATTATTTTATTACAGCAAACAGTGATTCTTCAATCCGGCTTATAAAAACTGAGGCAGAAAGCAGATGAGCGGTCCGAAGAGCCTTTCATGCGCAATGTTTAATAAAAAGCTTAATCATATATTCGGACTTCAATCTGAAATTGAATCTCTTGCTAAATATTTAAAAAAAGCAGAGGTTATGGATAAAGAAAGAGAGATCAGCTTTAACTGCGGTTCCTTTAATAAAAAAAATATATCTATAGAAAAGAACCTTCTAAAAACTTTTTTATCTGACTACAAGGGGACAAGAAAGGAAAGTGTAAAGGTTGAAAAAACACTGGAAAAATTAACAAAGTA
>JAGLSM010000221.1 GCA_023135745.1 Spirochaetota bacterium
AATGCCATTGAAGCGACAGGCGCTATGGGCGCGGATATTCCCCTGGCTGTTTTAAGTTATCGCCCGCAGCTTTTATTTAGTTATTTTAAACAGCTTTTTGCTCAGGTTACCAACCCTCCTATAGATCCTATTAGAGAAGGTCTTGTGATGTCTCTTATGAGCTTCATAGGACGAGAGCAAAACCTCCTTGATGAGACACCTAAACACTGTGAAAGATTAAAACTCCTTCACCCTGTTTTAACAAATGAAGATCTCAATAAAATAAAAACTAATATAAGAGAAAATCTAAAATCAGCCGTTGTCTCTTCACTGTTCAAGACTGATGGGAAAAAAGATGCTCTTAAAAACGCTCTTGAAAAAATGTTTACAAAAGCATCTGTAGAAATAAAGGATGGAGCAAGCGTAATAATATTAAGCGACAGAATGTCAGATGAAAAAAACGCGCCAATCCCAATTCTACTTGCGGCAGCGGGACTGCATCACCATCTAATCCGTTCAGGACAAAGGAGCCTCGCAAGTATTATTGTTGAAACCGGTGAAGCAAGAGAAGTAAATCACTTTGCGCTTTTGACGGGATACGGTACAAACGCAATTAATCCATATCTCGCCTTTGAATCACTGACAATAATGAAAGATAAAAACATAATTCCTGAAGAGATTGAACTTGAAGACGCTATTGATAAATATATAACAAGTATAAAAAAGGGTCTTTTAAAAGTATTTTCAAAAATGGGAATATCAACTCTGCGTTCGTATAACAGCGCTCAGATTTTTGAAGCAATTGGAGTATCGAGAAATGTTATAGACAAATATTTCACCAACACACCTTCAAGAATAGAAGGAATTGACCTTGATGGAATTGAAAAAGAAACTCTTGAAAGACATAAAAGAGCATTCATAAAAAACAATGTAATAAATATGCTTGGTATAGGTGGAACTCACAGGTTGAGAATTAAAACTGAAAATCACCTGTGGAACCCTTTTACAATTAAAATGCTTCAAAAAGCAGTCCGTGAAAAAGATTATAATGCCTATAAAGAATTTGCGGAATATATAAACAACCAAAGTGAACACCTGTGTACTATAAGAGGTCTCTTCAAATTTAAAAAGAGTACTCCGATACCTATTGATGAAGTTGAACCGGTATCTGAAATAGTTAAACGTTTTGTCACCGGCGCCATGTCCTTTGGTTCAATCAGCCGTGAGGCTCATGAATCAATGGCTGTTGCAATGAACCGCTTGGGAGGAAAAAGCAATACAGGTGAAGGCGGTGAAGAAACCATCAGATTCAAACCAAGACCGGACGGAACCAGCGCCAGAAGCGCAATCAAGCAGGTAGCATCCGGTAGATTTGGTGTAACAACAGAGTATCTTGCAAATTCAGATGAAATGCAGATTAAAATGGCACAGGGCGCGAAACCCGGAGAAGGCGGACAGCTTCCCGGATTTAAAGTGGATCAGACAATTGCAAATGTACGGCATAGTACACCCGGAGTAACCTTAATTTCACCGCCGCCGCATCATGATATATATTCTATTGAAGATCTCGCGCAGCTGATATATGACCTTAGAAACGTAAACAGAGCGGGAAGAGTCTCTGTAAAACTTGTATCAGAAATTGGTGTGGGCACTGTAGCAGCCGGTGTCGCAAAAGCAAAAGCAGATATGGTACTTGTCAGCGGACATGACGGCGGAACAGGAGCCTCTCCGAGAAGCAGTATACTGTCTGCCGGAATTCCATGGGAAATTGGTGTAGCAGAAACACAGCACACGCTCGTAGCGAATAAACTCAGAGATAAGATTAGGCTGCAGACAGACGGTCAGCTAAAAACAGGTTACGATGTTGTTATTGCCTCTTTACTCGGCGCTGAAGAATTCGGTTTTGCGACTATTGTACTTATAACGATGGGTTGTATCATGATGAGAAAATGTCATAAAAATACATGCCCGGTTGGTATAGCAACTCAGAGGGAAGAACTGCGAAGCAGATTTACCGGAAAGCCGGAACATATTGAGAACTATTTTCTATTTGTAGCTGAAGAAGTCAGAGAGATAATGGCAGAACTCGGATTCAGAACAATGGACGAGATGACCGGACATGTAGATAAAATCAACGTTGATAAAGCTATTGATCACTGGAAAGCAAACGGACTTGACATGAACCTGATACTGAGTCAAGAACACATTAAAAAGGATAATCCTTTAAGATGTACTGTAGGACAAATACACGACTGGTCATTATGGCTTGATAAGGAATTAATCGAAAAATGCAAACCGGCAATTGAAAATAAGGAAAAAGTCTCATTTACAATTCCTGTTAAAAATATGTTCCGTACAATAGGAGCTTCACTCTCAGGTGAGATAGCCAAAAGATATGGTTACGCGGGACTCGATGAAGATACTATTGACATAACATTTGAAGGTTCATCAGGGCAGAGTTTTGGAGCATTTCTCTCAAGCGGGATGTCATTCCGTCTGGAAGGTGAAGCAAATGACTATCTTGGTAAAGGAATGTCAGGGGGTAGAATTGTAGTAGTTCCTCCCAAAGGCGCGACGTTTATTCCTGAGAATAACATAATAGTAGGCAACACTCTTCTCTACGGGGCTACAAACGGTGCGGTCTTTATCAGAGGTATAGCAGGCGAACGTTTTTGTGTCCGTAACAGCGGAGCGCAAGCCGTTGTTGAAGGAGTCGGAGATCACGCCTGTGAATACATGACCGGCGGAATTGTAGTGGTGCTTGGAACTACCGGGCGCAACTTTGCGGCAGGTATGAGCGGAGGAATAGCGTACGTTCTTGATAAAACACAACTGTTTGACACTCTATGCAACCTTGATATGGTTGACATTGAACCGGTTATTGAAAAAGAAGATATCAATCAACTTAAAGAACTAATCGAAAAACATATTAAATACACAGACAGTAATGTCGCAAAGCATATAATTGACAACTGGAAAGAAATGCTTCCCCGGTTTGTTAAAGTTATGCCGATGGATTATAAACGTGCATTAAAGGCTCAACGTCTTGAAGAAGAAAGAGATACAGATACAGTACCAGTTACAGAGGAGGTCTTTGAAAAAATTGGGTAAGCCAACAGGTTTTTTAGAATATAAGAAAGATGAATGGGAGTCTTTAACTCCCGCGGAAAGATTAAAGAATTACAAGGAATTCCACAAGAATTTTTCGGTGGAAAAGCTTAAGGAACAAGGCGCAAGATGTATGGATTGCGGAATTCCCTTTTGTCACAGCTGGGGATGTCCTTTAGGTAATTTGATTCCCGACTGGAATGATAAGGTCTATAGAGGCCAATTTAAAGATGCACTTGATCTCCTGCATTATACTAACAATTTTCCGGAATTTACAGGCAAGGTATGCCCAGCCCCATGTGAAAAAGCATGCACACTTTCAATTAATGATTCTCCGGTATCGATTAAACTTATTGAACATGAAATAATTGAAAAAGCTTTTAAAGAAGGTATGGTACCGCCCTTACCGCCCGTATATGAATCAGGAAAAAGTGCAGCAATTGTCGGTTCCGGACCTTCCGGACTTGCGGCAGCGCAGCAGCTAAGAAGAGCAGGTCATAAAGTTACTGTTTATGAAATGGATGAAAAACCCGGCGGACTTTTAAGATACGGAATTCCTGATTTCAAACTTGAAAAACATGTAATAGATAGACGAATAAAGCAGATGGAAGAAGAAGGTGTCATCTTTCAATGCGGTATAAAGGCAGGTAAAGATATTTCTTTAAAATATCTTATGAAAGATATTGACGCTGTACTCATAGCCTGCGGATCTAAACACCCGCGGGATTTGAATATTCCCGGAAGAGAACTGGATGGTGTTCATTTCGCAATGGATTTCCTCTCTCAGAATAACAGAAGAGTTGACGGCATTAAAATCAGCAAGGATGAGGAAATAACGGCCCAAGGCAAAAACGTTGTTGTTATAGGCGGAGGAGATACCGGGTCGGACTGTGTAGGAACATCCAACAGACAGGGTGCCAAAACCATCCTTCAGATTGAACTGCTCCCAAAACCTCATGAACAAATGGACACTACCAATCCTTCATGGCCTGACTGGCCTGATATTTTAAGAACATCTTCATCCCACGATGAAGGCTGTGAAAGAAAATGGAGTATATCAAGTCTTGAAATAAAAGGAAAAGACAAGGCCGAATCTATTGTAGTTGAAGAAGTTGAGTGGTCAAAACCAAATCCCG
>JAGLSM010000222.1 GCA_023135745.1 Spirochaetota bacterium
CGACAACTATCTTGACACCTTCCGGAATAGGATAGAACACGGATTTGGCGGATGCGACTGATCTACACGGATCTTTTTTAAAATTATTTAGGCGATAACTATCCTGACACATAGAGTATATGATACAGGTATTTTTGAAATAGAACTTAACTTTAGAAAAAAATCCGTTCAATCCGTTAAATCTGTGTTCTATCCGCAAATTGGGTATAGAACACAGATCCGGTGAGATTATTCTATTGTTGTCTTCCCTCTATTAACAGAAGCATAATCAAAGCGCCTATTCCGAGTTTTCTGTTGAGTTTTCCTTGTGTATCCATAGAGAAATCTGCGTCAAATTTATGAGTAAAAAATGTGAATTTCTGATTTATCTTTGCAATGACTTCATTGGAATCAGGCATCATGATTACATATTTCTGCGGAATAAGTGAAATGAGTCTGCTTGCAAGCGCGCTCCAGCCGGATGATTCAGTCAGTTTTGCAATGACGTTATCGTTTGGATCCATTATGAGCCATTCGTCTTTTATTATGGACTTAAAACCTTTTCTTTTAATCGCGCCGACCTTTTCTCCTGTTGAACTGTCAACTATGTCATAAGCTGCGGCAAAATCTATTATCTGACGTGCCTTAATGGTGAGTATTGGGGTTGACATGGATTCATCAGTGAATGCGGTTATGTCTTCTTTTAATTTGAACATTTTCTGTTTTACATAGCACAATGAATTACCGCTTTGATCATAGATATAAACCTGACCGGCCAGTGCCCAGAATTTTCTCTTTGCCTGGTATATATTGCCGCTAAAATCTGGCATTTTTGCCTCCTTGGATTATGATGAACTCACATCGTAAATGCAGCACGGCCATAAGTCAAGTTCTAGTTAAGCCTAAATTTTATCGGAAGGGGCTGGATCTGCGTAGGGGACGCAGACCTGCGTCCCCTACTGTTATATGTTATTTTAATTCTGAATTATATTAGTTTCCATTACTTTCCTGATTTACTTGATCCTGATTGTTTTTTTCCGGCAGTGCCGCTGTTGGATCGTTCCCCATAATAAGAATGGGTATTTTTGTTTTGATTCTGATTGCGGTAGTTGTTTGTATTTCCCTTATGTCCGCCGCCTGCAGCCTTTCTATCTTGCTTCTGAAGCTTCAGCTGTTTCTGTAATTTCTGAACTACTTTGTCTCCTGCACTGTCGGATGCTGTAACAGTTGAAAGTTCTTTAATTACATTCATTGAGAGTTCTCGTCTAATCTGTTTCTTTTCAATTCCGTAGTTTTTCAGCTGTTGCGTATAGAGACTTCCTACTGCGAGTATCTTGGCAGTGTCCTGAATGTTGAGACGGTACTGATTACAGATACGGGCAAGCTGTTTTACGGTTTCTTCTCCCATATACAGCTGTTTCTGATTCATTTCTTTCAGTTGTTTTTTCAGCTGCTTCATCAGTTTTTCTGCGGTTTTCTGCTGCAGTTTAAGCTCGGTTTTCAGCATTTCCTGAATACGGACCTGGTTTTGGATTTTTATTCCTTCATCGGCTGTAAGGTTAAAAGTAAATAAAAAAATTATTAGTATGGCATAAGCTGTGATTTTTGTACTCATGACAAACCCCCTTTTGTGATTTTACTCCAATATACATTCAAGTCTTAATGAGGTTTCAAAATAGGTGAAAAAAATCATTTTATATGATAAATTGTTGTCGATTTTTTTATAAAATATCCCGAGGTGAATTTGACAACTATTTTTCTATGTCGTATAATGAAATTGAAGCTAAGTAGAAATTATAGAGCCATTTCTTTGTGCGTTCAATGTATAGAGAAATCAGTAGTTATGAGTTAAAAAGGGTATGGGCAACTCAAACAATTTAATTTAATCTCTTTTTTTAATCCGTCATTAAAATGTCAGTTTCTGTGAAGGCAGAATCATCAGGTAATTTTGCTCTTCTGAGAATCTGAATCTATGTTATGAAGCTTTTGCTGAAAAGGTTATAAAAGGGTGTCCCTTTTTGGCTTTTGATACGTATAGATATTTGAAGGATAAAATTTCTCGCGAAGGAAGATCAAAGATGTTTAACCACGAATAATTGAAAACGGTATAAGGACAAAAAGCAAAATAAGACAGGAAAAAGTTAAAAGAGCAAAAAGCGTATAAATGTATTATTATAAAAGGATGTCCCTTTTTCGCTTTTGACGCGTATAAATAATAGGTAGTAAAAAATCTCAACATAACAATTTTTTTTAATTTTATTAAAAAAGACGTGCCTATTTTACAATCTCAAACGTAGTATAAATTTATAGTACATTAAGGAGAAAAAAATGAAAAACAAAACACGGTATTATTCAGTTATGATAATGATCTTAACAGCCCTGTCGCTGCTGATTTCTTCATGCGGGGGAGACACGCCTCTTAAACCATCCAGAGAAGATATTCCCAAATGGGAACAGGCTTATCCAAAATTTTCTAATTTATATGAGACAGGACTTGATCTGAGGGTTCAGATTAATGAAGACGGCATGATCTATTATGTTATTTTACCGGATAATGCTATTGCGCCGACAGCCACAGAGGTAAGGTCGGGTGGTATTAACGGTTCTATCATAGAGGGAAGCACAAATGTAAAAGGAAACACTGAAGGTGTTATAAAAATCAGCGGATTAGCTAAGTCCGGAAAATATGATATTTACGTAGTCGCGGAAGACTTTGTACTGACACCTAACCTGCAGGAATATCCAGCCAAAATTGATATTGACACAACAGATGATATAACATCTCCTGAGTGGCTCTATGGATTTCCAAAAGCCGTTAACATTGACGCGACAGCTTTTGACCTGAAAGTCTGCATTAATGAACCGGGAAGGGTCTACTATATGGTGGTGTTAAATAACGCGGAAGCGCCTGTTTCAGAAGCGGTAAAAGCCGGTAAGTACGCTGTAGCGTCAGGGAGTGTAATTGTTATCGCGGACACAGAAAGCATTATAAATATTACAGGACTGATTAATAACACTGATTATGATGTCTATGTAGTATCTGAAGATAATGCCGGCAGACCAAATATACAAAGCAGTCCATTTAAACTGGATATTAAAACAGTCAATGACACTACTCCTCCTGAATGGATAAGTACTTATCCACAAACAGACAGCATTGGTCCGACAAGTCTTGACATAAAAGTAAAAATTAATGAATCAGGTCTTGTTTATTATTCAGTGCTGCCGAATAATTCACCGGCGCCTTCCTCAGGGGATGTCAAATCAGGGAAAGATGCTGTCAAATCAGGAGTTGTTTTAGCCGCGGCAGATACAGAAAAAACAATAAAAATATCCGGACTAACCGGCGGCACTGAGTATGATGTTTATATAACCTCAGAGGATTATAAAATCAATCTTCAAACAAGCCCGGTAAAACTGGATGTTACAACAAGGGATATTAATGACTCTGATATTATGGTTCTTATTGAGCGTGGGACTTTTTCTATTGGAAATGGTTCTTACCAAATGATGGTTACATATCCAGCACATCCACATATGGTTACACTGACATATGACTTTTATATCGGGAAATATGAGGTAACCTTTGGAGAGTATGATGATTACTGTTTCCAGACAGGAACATCATATAAAGACAGCGCGGGGATGGGAAGGGGTGAGCGACCTGTGATGAATGTCATCTGGAACGATACACTTTCTTTTTGTAACTGGAAAAGCGATAAGGCAGGACTGCCCCGAGCTTATGACGGGGCAGGGAATCTGCTGGATGGAGACGGTAATATAACAACAGATATTACAAAGGTTAAAGGCTATCGTCTGACTACTGAAGCAGAATGGGAGTATACAGCAAGGAATAAAGGAACCAGACCCGGAATTGAATACAGCGGAAGTGATACACCGGATGATGTGGCATGGTATTCTTCAAATTCAGGAGGAACAACACACCCAGTTGGACAGAAAAATCCCAATGAGCTGGGGATTTATGACATGAGCGGTAATGTAAGTGAATTCTGCCATGATGGATATGTGGACTATGGCTATAATAGTCCCCCAAAAATAAATCCGATAGGTGTTGGCGGCAGTATCCGAATGATAAGGGGAGGCTCATATCGAGGTGGCACAACTACTTCTTACCGGTTGGCAGATGGCAATAACTTTAGAGGAAATACCGGGACCGGATTCCGTATTGCACGGACAAAATAACCAATACCCAACTACCCTCTCTTTTT
>JAGLSM010000223.1 GCA_023135745.1 Spirochaetota bacterium
CGCTTTTGACCATTTGTATAAATCCCGGTAATTGTACCCATATCGTCAATATTAAAAGCCTGCAGATAACCCATACCGTAGCCATCCTGCTCAACACCCTTAGTTGTTGACCTCTGATCGTACTGTGTAACCCCGTCTACAAGACCGGCAGTACCAAGATTCAACTGTACGGTATTAACAGAACCGTCAGGAAGATTATAACTCAGATTTGAAAAGAGTTTGTTCCCCTGAATAAGATTAGTAGGAGCCGCGTTCGGCTGGGTATCACTTACCGTTGCTATTGTACCATTGCGGTTAAAAGTCAGGTACATGATATTGGTATTGTTTCTATTCCCACCGGGAGAGTCTACCGTAACATTGGTACCTTCAGCAACAGTAGTTTGAGCCCTCCAAATGTTATTTCCCTGTCTTGTTAACGACATTGTAAGCTTATGCGGACTTCCGTAGGAATCATAAACAAGAAACCCGATTTTATGAGAATTCTTGAATGTATAATCCTTGGCAAGACTGGCATTAGGCTGAATTACCGGCGTAAGTGAATTAAGATTACATTTGAAATTGATAAAACTTGTTGCCTTAGCCGGATCTTTTCCTCCTATAGGAATTTTTAAATCCCCTGTTGAAGCAGAAGTATTTACAACATAATTTCCGCCGTCAGCCTTTGTAGCGGCCCATCCCTGAACCTTGAATCCATTTGCGGGATTGACAAGCATCCCATCCTTGTCAATGGAAAAATTACCGGCACGGGAATAGAATGTTTCTCCGCCTTTTTTCTGGATAAAAAACCCACCCCCCAATAAAGCAAGGTCGGTGTTTTTACCTGTTACCTGAACACTGCCATTTGTATGAATTGTATCAATACTGGCAATATTCATTCCAAGGCCTACCTGTTTCGGATTGACTCCACCCTTTTCCTCGCTGGGTCTTGCCGCGCCCGATATAGTCTGGGATAACATATCCTGGAAGGTTACCCTTCCCTTTTTAAAGCCGGTGGTGTTAACATTGGAGATATTGTTTCCAAGAACGTCCATTCTCACCTGATGATTCTTCAGGCCGGACACTCCGGAATAGAGCGATCGCATCATAATGCGCTCCTTTCATTGGATATAATAGTTAAAACCGAAAACCAAAAAAGCATCGGTTTTATCAGGACCTGTTTCATCAGGACCTAATCCTCAAGACTTCCCTGAAAGGGGCCAGTCTGTTTGGACATCTCCCAGTTTTTATTTTGCTATAACAGCGCTATCGATATTAGTAAACACATTGTCTTTTTCCGTGTTGTCATTAACAGCAGTTACAACAGTGTTATTTTTTACGCTTACTATAAGCGCAAGATCTCTGAGTAATACCAGTGAATCTCTGGATCCCTTCTTACGGGCATTCCCAACTGCCCTGTTAATCTTTTCAACATCGGTATCAGTCAGATTGATGTTTCTAGATTCCAGCCGTTTTTGCGCATGTTTTGAAAATTTAAGGGACAACTTTTGATCAAGAATGTCCTTAAATTCCTTACCCGCTACAGAACTGTTAGAAGAATTCCTCTTTACGGATTTAAATGCATCCCCTTTTGCAACACCCGCAAGGATTCTCTGTAAATTTGCATTACCCTGTACCATGACTACCTCTTCCCATGTAAGGCTTTTTCTGTTTTTGGAGAAATAGATACCTTTAGAATGTTCTCCAGAGAAACTTTCTTTCCATCAACATTCAATACAGGTTTACCCTTTGCCAAACTCAATGAAGAGGCAATACCCTTAAAGAACTTTTTCGTATTATTATCTACCCACTCGATCTTTTTACCAAGCAGGCTGTACGCTTCTGCACTTTTATTCGAGTCAACTACCTTCATAATAGATGTATTCATCTTTGTCATCTGTTCCAAAGATGAAAACTGTGCCATCTGCGCGATAAACGCATGATTTTTTATCGGATTTGTAGGGTCCTGGTATCTAAGCTGAGTAACAAGAAGTTTCAAGTACTTATCCTGACCCATATCATTTCCGATTTTTCTTCCTTGTGCTTTTAACTTATTATTGTGAGACGCCACCTGTGACTTAACTTTCACAAGCTGTCTGGGTGTCATTTGAGTATTAATATTCATTTAATCTCCTATTCCTAAGCAACTAGATTAACTATGCCTGAATGATGCAATACGCCCGAATAAATCTGAGGCTCATCTTTACCAACCGTCTTTTCTGCAGAACTTTGATTTGAAAATCCGCCATTCTCAGGATTATTACTATTTTTTTTACCTGATGATGACTGATCGTATACAATCTCCAACTGTTTTAGATCAATGCCGGCATCGCGTAGCTCAGTGCCTAATTCATGAAGATTCTGCTGTAAAAAATTCCTTAGACTTTCATTGCCAATAGAAATTTTTCCTGACAGACTTCCGTTTTTAAGCATAAGCTGCATCTTGATTCTTCCAAGAAATCTTGGTTTGATTTGAAGTTTCATTTCAGACATTCCGCTTTTTAGAGTAACCCTTGCCCTTTCAACCAGCTGATTGAAAATTTTTCTCGGCTGCTTTATCCCGGTTTTCCTGGTGAATTCCTTAATACCATTGTAAAGTCTTCCGGAATCTTTCAGGTTACTGCCCAAAGCGGCATTATCATTCTGTCCGGTTGACGCATTATTTTTTATTGACACATCTATTTCTGTATTCAATTTAAATTCTGCGTCTGGTTTTGCCCTGGAATTTGCTGAGATACGTTTTGATGAAGATTTTACAATCAGCTTTCTATTATTCAACTTACTCAAATCATTCATCCTGAGATCTTTTACCTCTAAGTCAATCTCATCCTTTGCGGCTGCTGCCAGATTCTTTTTAAAACCATTTTTGCCGCGATCGGAATTCACTAAAGACTTTTTTATAAGGTTTTTTAGATCATCCAGGATTTTTTTCATTTCCTCATTTGATGAGAAAAAGTCTCTGATTTTTGCAAGACTTAACTGATTGTCTGCTTCCTTTTCACTCAATAATTTATCAATCATCTTTAATGCTTTTTCAATATCATTAATTGATTTCTCAGACATTTTGTCAGGATTTATCTGAGTAAAAAGGTCCAGCAATTCAAGCATATCATCACCGGCATCTGAATCCAAATCATCCTCATTGAGTCTTCCCTTTATTTTTTCTGAAAGATTCTCAATTCTTGATTTAAGACTTATCCCATTTGAACCGGATACTTTCGACTTATCAGAGTCTGTTTTATTACTGATTTCAGCAGACTCCATTTTATTGATTCTCTCTTTTGTTGGATCATGATTATCACTGTTAAGAGTTTTGTCTTTTCTGTTTTTACTGCTGATTTTTTTATCAACATGGGTTTTAAAATCATTCGATGTTTCAATAGCGGCTTTTTTCTTTAGAAAAAAATCCGTATTCTTTTGCATATTCGCCAGAATGGAATTAAATCCGGAATTTCCAATACTCTTATTATTCTGTCCAGGATTGCTATGAGAACCAGTAACTATGGCTGACAAGTCATCTTTTCTGAAGTTTGAAAGTAACTGAAGCAAACATTTACCTCCTTTCCCTTAGTTTAAATTCATCTCCAACGGAGAAGGCAGAAGAAATCCTTCATCACAGATCTTAAGTGATTTGAAATAGAAACCTCTATTGTGTATAGAAGCTTCAAAAGTTAATTCTGCTTTTATAACATCGGGTTAAAAGGAGTTTTCCTTTATAGAAGGAATATTTGCCATTTTTCTTTGAATAACAGCTGCTCTTTTTTTATCCATTAAGGAAAGAAGATAGGGAACTGTAGATTTTTTTCCCTGGTTTTTAAAAACTGTATCAATTGCTTTAAGTATCTCTATTATCAATAAATCATCTTTTAACTGTTCAAGACGTTCAACAGCCTTTAGAGGCGGCATTTGAATAAACTGAATGGCCACTTTTTGAATCCTCTGATGACGGCTGGTCTTGGCAATTGATTCCTGATCGATCTTTTTTTTACGTTCCTTTAACTGAAGATCTCTGCCTTTTAAGCGGTCTTTAAAATCATTCAGCTTCTGTTCATCTTTTTTCAAGCTGTCCGATTTGCCGGAAAATTCTTTTTCTTTTAACGCAAGCACTTTCCACTGTTTCTTAAGCTCCTCTCTCTGGAGTAAAAACGGGTCTTCAATCTTTGGAGGGGCTGACTCCCCTATACCAAGCGTTGAAAACAAATTTCCGAAAGATATAACATT
>JAGLSM010000224.1 GCA_023135745.1 Spirochaetota bacterium
CTGCTTGACTTACAACATAGAATCTATACGAATGGCAAACATGACAAAAGCTTCAATTTAAAAAAGAATTCAACTCATAGTCCTCAACTGGATCTACCTTAAACTTTCATTCAACTACTGTGAGAAATTTCCTGGTCTCATTGTTTCCCTGTACCGACAAACTTTTTACATAGTCTGTGAGCGAAGCCGAAGTTCCCGCGCTGAGCTTGTCGAAGTTCTTGCACTGAGCGAAGTCGAAGTTCCCGCACTGAGCTTGTCGAAGTGTTAATCCAAGTCATCATCATCATTGTCTTCATTATCTTTACTGTCGTCATTATTCTTGTCATTGATATTATCATCAGGGTTTTTTCCGGTTATCTTTGGCCCCTTGTCAACCGCATATCCCTTTTTTACTTTATTAAACCACTGAAAGTTTTGAGTGCCCTTAAACATCGGGAAATTTCTTCGCCAGAAGAAATAGACTCCGCATCCATGCTGAAGGGCTTTTTTCGAGAGAATGTTTCTTCTATGACCCGGGGAATTCATCCATTGTCTTACTATGTTTTCTCCAAAAGAAAGGTAAGTGTGCCAAGGGATAATCCTGCCTCTGGAAGTGTAACTGTAATTCCCTCTGCCTGTTCTTCTATATACGCTTCTCTTTGTTTTGTATTTTATTGCGCAACTGGTTGTGATATTTTCTGCTATCTTTGGGTTTTTTATACCGGCCAGCCTTGCTCTGTTTGCAGGCCTTCTGCGTTTTGAACTGTTGGGGTCATTATGTGAGAAAAATCTTTTTAAAACCATACGTTTTGAATGGTTATAGGCTGCAATTTCAAGAGGAAGTGTAAATTTCAAGGCTTTTAAACCATGCTTGATTCTTTTTTCATTGGTAACATAGAATATAGCGGCGTGAAGTAGTGGGTAATCTATGTTTTTATAATTTATCCTTTGTTTGAAGAGATTATTGTTTCTGAAATTTCTATAGGTGTATTTTTTATATGAACTGTATTGCCATCCCGCTGAAAGGTTAAAGGGCAGATTCAGTAAAAAAATAAATATAAATAGACTTTTAAATAGAATTGATTTTTTCATACGGCACCTCTGCAAAATATTATACCCTGTGAAACACCATAAATCAGGATTTATCAGTATAGTAGAGGTAAAAATTAAATCAAGTTTAAAATATCATCAAGCTTTTTGTCCAGATGCAACTGATGTAGTTTCATATGACTCTTTGTTTTCATAATTCAGCTCATATTGCTTTACAATTGATTTATATATGATAACATGATGTGATATCTTGAGAAATTACAGATATTTAACCGGGTAAGATACTATTGTGTCAGGAATTTTAAAATTTAACTTGGTTATTTAACGGTAAAAGTTATTTTTTCCGTAATATTTTATTTGGATAACAATGTGAATATAAAAAAACCAAAAATTTTGCACAAAAATACTTCTCTAAAGGTAAGTAAAACTGCTAAGTATGATAGTGAAGACGCTCATTTTCTTTTTGTAGCTACGACTCTCGCGTTTATCATTTTTGGATTATTTAATATCGTTAGAGTATTTCAAAATACATATTCAATTCGATTTTTTTCAAATTTGGCAATTATACTCATTTGTGTTGCTGTTGTTATTTTTGTCCGGCGCTATAAGAGGACGGACATTGCAGGATTTATCCTGAAGTTAGGTCTGTTTCTTAATCTGTTTAGTTATTTTTTAATCGCAGAAGCAAAATTGGAGTATTATTCGGCAATTGCTTTTTTAGTATTTCCTGTTATTTCTGTCTATCTCAACAAGAAAAGGGACGCATTTTTATGGTCATCTACTTTTTCGATTCTAATTTTTATTTTCACGGTAATTAGTATTACCGGGGCTGTCAAACTTATTCATGAGCCGGGATATTATATTATTCTGCTTGCTACCTATATCGGAATTTATTCTTTATTGTATGTATATGATATAAAGGTTACAAAAAGCAATGAACGCTTAATCTATCAGCTTTATAATGATACTTTAACAGGGTTACCGAATCGATTTAGCCTGATAAAGGATTTAAGCGAACAAAATTATCAACAGATGATTTTACTCAATATAGACCGATTTAAGGATATTAATGATGTATATGGAAATCTGGTAGGTGATTTCATCATTAAGTCAATAGCCGGAGCATTACAGAAGGTTACAAAAAGCAAAAATATTATAATTTATAAATTGCATGCCGATGAATTTGCTCTTGTAATTTGTGATAGAATGAAATCCGAAAAGTTAGCTTTATTCTGTAAAAAATTATCAAATATCAATGACCTTAAGCGGTTTAAATATCTTAATCTGGATATATCTGTCAGGTTTACAATTGGAGTCGCGACTTCTGATAATAACTTATTAGAAAAAACAGATGTAGCGCTACGGCACGCGAAGTTATATAATATTCGTTATGTTATGTATGATGAATCACTGTCTATGTTGAAAAAGCTGGAAAATAATTTACTGATTGGCAAGGAAATTGAAATCGCCCTTGAAAAAGACAGGTTTTTGTTATATTTCCAACCTATAATAAATAATAAAACAAATAAAGTGGAAAAATATGAGTGTTTGATTAGAATGAGAAATAGTGAAGATATTATTCTTACTCCTGATCTATTTCTGGATATCGCGAAAAAAACAAATTTTTACCCGCAATTGACCAGACTGGTAGTTAAAAAAGCAATTGAAGTTATTAAGAGGTATAAAGTAAATTTGTCTGTGAATCTTTCGAGTATTGATTTGAATGATATTGAAACACAAAAATTTTTAATTAATAGTATAAAAAAGGCAAAAGTAGGCAGATTTTTGGATATTGAGATTTTAGAATCAGAGGAAATTGAGGATCTGGATGCGTTGGTAAATTTCCTCAAAGACTTAAAAAAATTAAAATGTAAAATAGCCCTTGATGATTTTGGTTCGGGATATTCAAATTGGGGTTATTTGCCGATTCTTAAATTGAACTATATAAAGATTGATCAATCACTTATCAAGGATATATGTCATAATAAATCAGCTGAATTAATTGTAAAATCTATTGTGAGATTTTCTAATCAATTAGGGGTTGCCACGGTTGCTGAATATGTAAGTGACAGGGATATCTATAAAAAAATAAAAAAAATAGGTGTCAACTTTTCACAGGGATACTACTTTGGAAGACCGGAAGAGTATTTTATGAAAAAACCTGATTAACAATTACGGTTTATTATGAGAAAGCAGGATATCAGATGTCTTTGGAAAAATCAGAAAAACAGTTATCTCAGCTGATAAAAGATAAAAAACCAAAAACTATTATGCAGGAAGTAAAAAGGATCTTTTGCCTTAACTATCCGCAGAAAGAATTTTACAGGATTTTATACTGTTATGCTAAAATTCTGGAGTTATTTAACGGAGATTTTCAGGGTTATAAAAAATGTGACACCTCTTATCATGATCTTAATCATACGATGGATGCTGTCCTTGCAAGTGCGAGATTAATGGACGGTTATAATCTTACAAAGAAAAAAATATCTGTAGAACTTGCGGTAAATCTTTTAATTGCTGCTCTACTGCATGATACGGGTTATATCCAGAAGATAACTGAAGAAGGCGGTACCGGAGCAAGATTCACAATCAAACATGTTCAAAGGAGTGTTGATTTTCTTGTGAAAAATAATACTCAGCTTAAAATTAATCAGAGCGATGTTGAAATAATTTCACATATTATAAAATCTACAGGGCTTCAAATAAAAATAGATAAAATAGATTTTTTTTCCCCGGATGAAAGAATTGCGGGTTCAATACTCGGGAGCGCTGATCTTCTGGGTCAAATGTCAAGCCGTGATTATCTTGAAAAACTGCTGTTTTTATACTCCGAGTTTAAAGAGGCAAAAATTCCGGGCTTTAATACCGAGTTTGATATTCTGAGAAAGACGATTGATTTTTTCAAAATTACCAAGAGGAAACTTGTAAAAGACTATGGGGATGTATATCACTACGCTTTTATTCATTTTGAAGAGAGGTTCGGAATTAAGGAAAATCTCTATATGAAGGCCATCAAGAGACATATTGATTACATAAATGATATAATCCTGGATGACAGAAGTAATTTTCGGAAGAAGCTGAAAAGATCAAAAAAATAGCAGGGTACATAGGTTTATTCTATCATCATTTTTTCCTCAGACAGCAATGTTTGTATTTTTTTCCG
>JAGLSM010000225.1 GCA_023135745.1 Spirochaetota bacterium
AGGTCCCTGGGAATTGCTGAACAGTTGATCGCTATGAATTCTCCATTTTTTCTTATGGAGTTTTTATGTATTGCTGAAGCCACCAGATCCTTTCCTGTACCGGATTCTCCTTCTATAAGGACGGTAACATCTGTGCCTGATACCGTTTTAATCAAATTAAATATTTTTTGCATTTTTTTTGATTTTCCGATAAGTTCCGAAAAATTCTGCGTATTTTTTTCTTCCTTAAGCTTTTCAAGTTCTTCGGCCATTCTTTTGTATTTGATGACCCGGTTGAGAATAATTTCGAGGTTTTCATAGTTAATTGGTTTTGCCAATGTGTCAATCGCGCCTTTTTTCATTATTGAGACTATTTCAGGGATTGTTCCGTATGCGGTCATAAAAATAACCGGTATCTCACTCATATCATTTTCAAGAATTTGGTTATAAAAGGAAATGCCGTCCATGTCAGGCATCCTAAGATCGGTAAGGACTGCGTCTACAGGGGTTTGCTTCATTTGTTCTAATGCCATTATACCGTTAGAAGCGGTTAGAGGTTTAAAGCCCCTTTTTTTAAGAAACTCGGCAATAATATCACAGGATGAAATGTCGTCATCAACCACCAGGACTCTTTTGTTGTTTTCCATAAATTTATTATAATGTAGATTTATTTAAAAAATCCAGTTTAATTTATGAAGTTTTTTGCGCTGGGCGAGTTGGTTTTGGGGATATCTAAGATAGCTGAGGGATAGCTAAGATACCTCCTGCCTCCGACCCCAATATCAGATACAGCCCACCTCCGACCCTCACTGTTATTTCTCGACACATTCTACCTCCGACCCCCAATAGATGATTCCCAATAGAATCCTAATTATCCAAGACTGAATGAAGTCCTTTTCTTTTAAGTTATAGCTGTTTATTTTTTATAGAAATTTAGTCCAATAAATTACTTAAGGTGCTTAACTGTGAAATGTTCAAGACTCATTTTCCCGACATTAAAAGAAACTCCCTCTGATGCTGCTATTGAAAGTCATAGATTGATGCTGAGGTCAGGATTGATAAGGAAACTTGCTTCCGGTCTTTATTCCTATCTTCCTCTCGGCTTACGGGTTATACAGAAAATGGAAAACATAATAAAGACGGAGATGGACAAGGCCGGCGCTCAGGAATTCAGGATGCCTCTTCTTCTTCCAAGGGAACTATGGGATGAAACCGGAAGATACGAGCTTATGGGCGATCTGATGATGAAGGTTGCTGACAGAGGGAATAAGGATTTTGTGCTTGGACCTACACATGAGGAAGCATTTACTTCTATAATAAGAGACGCAATAAAATCTTACAAGGAGCTCCCCGTTATTGTTTACCAGATTGGAAAAAAATTCCGTGATGAGATACGGCCCCGCTTTGGAGTCATGAGGGGACGTGAGTTCATTATGAAGGATGCATATTCATTTGATATGGATGAAGAGGGGCTGAATGCTTCTTACCAGGCAATGAAACAGGCGTATATAAACCTTTTCAAGGCTGCCGGCTTAAAGACTGTCAGGGTGGGCGCTGACTCAGGAGCAATGGGCGGAAGCGGAAGTGAAGAATTTATGGTTCCTTCTCATATTGGTGAAAATGAAATTATTGTATGTGAAGCCTGCGGATATGCTGCTAATGATGAGGCTGCTGTTTGCGGACAAAACAATCATGAAAAGAAAGATAATGAGATTCTTCCTGTTGAAGAGGTGGATACTCCGGATGTTCGAAGTATTGATGAACTGGTTGCTTTTTTCAAAACTACAGCTGACAAATTTATAAAAACGATTATTTACCGATACATGACTCAAGATAGTGAAGATATTGTTGCTGTTCTAATCAGGGGAGATCTTGAAGTAAATGAGATCAAACTTGCCAATAATCTCGGAGCGGTTAATATTGCGCTTGTCGATGATCAGACTATTAAAAAAGTCACCGGAGCTCCGGTTGGATTTGCAGGTCCTGTTGATCTTGGTAAATGCAGAATAGTGGCTGACGATTCTGTTAAATCCATGACAAATTCAATAACAGGTGCAAATAAAAAAGATAAACACCTGATAAATGTTAATATCGGCACCGACTTTGAAGTTACCGATTTTTTGGATGTACGGATGGTGAAAAAAGGAGATTTATGTCCTGAATGTGGAAAATCCCTTGATTCTTTCAGAGGGATTGAGGTCGGGCATATTTTTAAACTTGGGCTTAAGTATACAAAAGCAATGCATTGTATAGTTCTTGATGAAAATGGTAAGGAACACTATCCGATAATGGGCTGTTATGGTATAGGTGTAGACAGGTCAGTGGCTGCAGTTGTAGAGCAGAATCATGATGAAAACGGGATATTATGGCCTATAACAATTGCTCCATACCATGTTGAACTTATCCCCATTAAATATGACGGAAGAATGAAGGAAGTTTCTGATTCTCTATATACTGAGTTATGGAATAAAGGAGTTGAAGTTCTGATGGACGACAGGCCGTCACGTCCCGGTTTCAAGTTTAAGGATGCGGATCTTCTTGGAATTCCTATAAGGATAACTATAGGAGAAAAGAGCTTGGCTGAGAATAAGATTGAAATAAAGCTAAGAGCAACAGGTGAAACTGAATTTGTAGAAATAAGTGAAGCTGTTAAAAGGATTCTGTCTATAAAAGATGATCTTGAGTCTGCTATTCTAGGTTAAATTCTAATAAAAGGTGATTGAATTTTTTAAATATATTGTCTAACTTTGCATTCAGTATATTTTTATTTATTGCTAAAATTTAATAAATAAAATTCAATAAAAATGAAGTTTTATAACATAAAAAAAGGAGTTACAAATGTTTGATATGCTATTATCAATGATGGGTCAGTCTGGTAAAGGTGGCAGTGGGGGAGTATCCTTCCTTATAATGATGGGTCTGATGTTTGTCATAATGTATTTCATCGTTATTCGACCTCAGGTTAAACAGAGGAAGAAACTTCAGTCAGAAATTGCCGGAGTAAAAAAAGGTGACAAGATTTTAACAAGTGGTGGTTTATACGCGACTATTGTAGGTGTAAAAGAAGGAATCGTTGTTATACAGATTGCCAAGGATGTAAAGGTAGAACTCAACAGAAATATGGTAAGCAAGGTATTTCCAAAAGCATAGCTTTTGTGTGTTCCTGTCCGGTGAACTTTTAGCCGGATATCTGTATTTAAGATTCCTGTCTTGAATATCATTTGTTTTGAAGGACATTGTATGAACAGGTGGGTCAGTATTCTAAGCTGTCTTTTATTTTTATTTTTTTTAAGCCCTGTTGCGGCTGAAAAAAATGAGGATTTAAACAAGGCCTTTGTAGATAAGTATTTTAAACTATCTACAAACGATGCTGATGTACACCTTAAAATTAAAAAGAAGTTAGACGCAAAAATTGACATTAATGGCAGCGATAACAAGAGTGGTTCAGAGAAAAAAAATACGGATATTCCTCTGACTACACTGAGCCGTATTTTTCAGTTTGGATTGCTGCTGCTTTTGGGTGTTGTTATTTACATGCTTTCCCGTAAAAAGAAAACTAAAAGACGGTTTTAGCTTTAATAATTATTAGACCCGTGTCAAATAGAGTTTTGGAGGAAAAATGAAATTTAAACTGCGTATTTTTGTAGTTGTAGGTTCTCTTGCATTATGCTTGTTGTTTTTGAAGGATACATTCGACTGGTATTTTGTGATACCTGAAATTAAAAAGGATCTAATCTCTCTTAATAATGATGAGATTGACAAACTTCCCGAAAAGAAAAAAAAGGAAGTAATGGCGCTCAAAAAGAAAAGAAAAAAGGTTATCAACCTTGGTCTTGACCTTCAGGGTGGGCTTTATCTTGTGCTTGGCGTCAATGAGGAGCTATTGAAGTCTCATTTAAAAAATATCTATAAAACTGATCTTATGACAAGAAAATACAAGGGTAAGCTTGATAAAATTTCCCCTGCTCAGCTTGATAAAGAAGTGGCAGATCTTGTCAAAAAGAACTTTGAAAAAGAAAAAGAATCTGCCTGTCTTTCAGCATTCAACAGGATAGGAAACCGGGTTGACCAGTTTGGTATTTCGGAACCGGAAATTGTACTTGGCAATGACAACAGAATCTATATCAGTCTTGCCGGCGTTAAGGATCCTCAGGCAGCTGAGGAAATTGTCTCAAGGGCC
>JAGLSM010000226.1 GCA_023135745.1 Spirochaetota bacterium
CGAATCTTCTGTGAAGGCTCAATAAAAGTCCGGCCAATGTAATGGCTTCTTATCAAACCCAGATTAAAAGGGATCTTAGACTCTTCTGAATAACCAAGTGCCGCCATGGTCCCGGAGTCTGGAACAGGAATTACAACATCCGCGTCAACAGAATGTTCACGCGCAAGTATTTTACCAAGCATTATTCTAAAATCATAAACAGACTCGCCGAAAACCATCGAATTAGGTCTGGAAAAATAAATTAACTCAAAAACACATTGAGCTGCTCTGGTTTTTGGAAACAGCCTGTAACTATTTGTTCCTTTTTTATCAATTACAACCATCTCACCCGGCTCAATATCCCGTATATACTCGGCATCAACAATATCAAAGGCGCTTGTTTCAGAGGCCACAACAGTAGAACCGCCAAGTTTACCAATGGAAAGAGGTCTGAATCCATGCTCGTCCCTCAAAGCTATAATCATATCATGGCGCATAATTAAAATGGAAAAGGCGCCTTTTAATCTTGAAACCGATTCAATTACCGCTTCTACAAAGTCTTTTTTTCTTGATTTAGCAATCAGATGTGAAACAACTTCGCTGTCATTGGTGGACTGAAAAATACTTCCATCGCCCTCCAGTTCTTTTCTTAATGTCAGTGCGTTAACTATGTTGCCATTGTGGGATGTAGCAATTAATCCCTTATTGCATCCGACAAGAATCGGCTGTGCGTTTATTATTGTTGAAGATCCGGTGGTTGAATATCTGACATGTCCTATCGCGGTATAACCCTTTAGGCCCTTGAGAATATCTTCAGTAAAAAAATCCGTTACTTTACCCATTCCAACAGCTTTTCTTGTCTTATGTCCGTCATATGAAACAATACCGCAGCTTTCCTGCCCTCTGTGCTGAAGCCCGTACATACCCAGATAACATATATTGGACGCGCTTATGTGATCGCGTATTCCAAATATACCGCATTCTTCACGTGGATATTTTCTAGGCTCCATTTAGTTTATCTTGACCTTCCAGTTTACTTTCTATTGAAGAAAAATATATATCTCTTGCAGCCTGAACAGGCATACGAATCAAATCATTGAACTGAAGCATTCTGCTGCCGACCTTACCAATTTTTGAAATTGACAAGCCTTGTCCAATAAGAAATTCCTCAACCTTGACAGCATTACCCGGTTTCACCGATATGAGATAACGCCCCTGCGTCTCACTCCATAATATAGCTTCAGAAGAAAGATCCGGAGTATAATTAATTTTAACTCCGATATTTCCACCAAAACATGATTCAGCAATAGCAATTAAAAGACCGCCATCCGCGACATCGGTACAGGAAGAAAGAAGACCTTCCTGAATCAGGGAAACAACCGAATCGATAGTCTTTTTTTCTTTATCAAGATCAATATCAGGACAATCCCCCAGGACTTTCCCTGTAAGAATTTTTACGAGAAGGCTTCCGCCTAAGTCATTTTGAGTTTCACCGATCAGATATACTATATCTCCATCCTGTTTGAATGAAGCATTACAAACTTTATCAATATCTTCAACAAGCCCTACCATTCCAATAACGGGAGTCGGATAAATGGGACGTCCATTAGTCTCATTGTAAAGAGAAGCATTTCCACCCGTTACAGGCGTATCCATTACCTTGCAGGCATCGCTCATACCCTCGATACATTTAGCAAGCTGATAATATATTTCACTTTTTTCAGGATTACTGAAGTTAAGACAGTTCGTAACAGCAAGAGGTTTCGCACCAATCGAAGCCAGGTTTCTTGCCGCTTCAGTTACGGCAATTGAAGCACCCTTCTTAGGGTCGAGATAGCAGTAGGCTGCATTACAATCCGTTGTCACAGCTATCCCTTTTTTTGTTCCCTTTATCCTTACAAGGGAAGCCCCGCTCTTACCAGGAGGTATCACTGTATCTGTTTTAACCATGTAGTCGTATTGAGCAAATACCCACGACTTGCTGGCTATATTTGGGTCCTTCACCATCTGTAAAAAAAGCTTGCTGTAATCTTCAATCTTCAATTCAGGAACAGGTTCGATGTCTTTTAAATATAAAGGCCGCACTACCGGGCGGGTATAGGTTGGAACATCATCCGTAATTGAACTTACCGGAATATTTGCCGCTTCTTCACCCTTATGCATAACTTTTAGATATCCGGTATCGGTTACTTCTCCAATAACTACTCCGTATATATCCCACTTTTTTAAAATTTTCATGATTTGCGGCAGTTTTTCCTCTGTTACAACGGCAAGCATTCTCTCCTGAGACTCTGAAAGAAGCATCTCATAGGCCGTAAGATCGTCAGCCCTCTTTGGAATTTTATCAAGATCCATCTGTATTCCGGTTCCCGCCCTTGCCGCCATCTCACAGGATGAACTGGTTAGACCTGCCGCACCCATATCCTGTATACCTTCAACCAAACCGGCTGTAATTATTTCCAGTGTAGCTTCCAAGAGTATTTTTTCAGTAAACGGGTCACCAACCTGAACAGAAGGTCTCTTGTCTTCGCCTTCTTCGGAAAGCTCCTCCGACGCAAAGGTCGCGCCATGTATACCATCACGGCCCGTGGTTGATCCAAAATATAGAACGTGATTACCAACACCTGAAGCCGTGGCTCTTACTATATTCTCTTTTTTAATTAATCCCACACACATAGCATTAACAAGTATATTGTCTTCATAAATAGGATCAAAATATATCTCGCCGGCAACGGTAGGTATACCGACACAGTTACCATAATCTCCAATACCCTTGACAACTCCCCTGAAAAGTCTCTTTGTCTTTTCTGAAGATAAGGAACCGAAACGAAGCGAATTGAGCATTGCTACCGGTCTTGATCCCATTGTGAAGATGTCCCTTAATATACCGCCAACCCCGGTTGCCGCACCCTGATATGGTTCTACCGCGCTTGGATGATTGTGGGATTCAATTTTAAAAACAACAGCATAACCGTCACCAATATCTACAATTCCGGCATTTTCACCCGGTCCCTGTAAAATAAGAGGGCCCTTTGTCGGAAGGGTCTTTAGAAGTGGTTTTGAATTTTTATAGCCGCAATGTTCCGACCACATTACAGAATACACACCAAGCTCGTTGTAATTAGGCTCCCGCTTTAAAAGGGAAACAAGCTTATCGTATTCTTCTTCGGTAAACCCGTGCTGTTTTACAATTTCAGGAGTTATTTTTACATCATTACTCATAAATATATCCTATGATAAGCTGTGTATTATTGATTCAAAAAAAGGTCTTCCGTCTTCTCCGCCGATCAGAGAATCACAAACCCTTTCCGGATGAGGCATCATTCCCAGAACGTTGCCGTTTTTGTTAATGATTCCGGCTATACTTCTCATTGAGCCGTTTGGACATGTCGAAGCATTTGTATTACCATCACTGTCACAGTATTGAAATACGACCTGTTCTTTTTCAAAAAGGCCTTCCAGTTTTTCATCTTCTATAATGTAATTACCCTCTCCGTGAGCAATAGGAACGTCTATAACCTGATCTTTCTGATACTTATTTGTAAAAGACGTGCCTGCATTGAGAACCTTTAGTCTCTGCGGTTTGCATATAAATCTTAGATTTTCATTACGGATCAGCGCTCCGGGTAATAGTCCGCATTCGGTTAATATCTGAAATCCGTTGCAGATACCTATTACAAGTCCGCCTTTTTTTGCGAAACTGACAACCTCAGTGATAATGGGAGAAAGACTGGCCATCGCTCCTGCACGCAGATAATCTCCGTATGAAAATCCTCCGGGAAGAAATATACAATCTGCGCCCTGAAGATCATGCTCCTTATGCCATAGATGCACAGCATTTTTCCCGAAAACCCGGGTAAGAGTCTCATAACAGTCTAATTCGCAATTGGAGCCGGGAAAACGTACAACACCAAATTTCATAATACCTACTCTACAATATAATCTTCAGTAACCGGGTTGGATAACAGCCTGTCGCTTATCTCTTTTAAAATCTCTTCTTTTTTTGTAGGAGCTATACCTTCTTCAAAGGTAACATCAAAAATCTTACCCATTCTTACATCTTTGATGCCTTCATACCCAAGTGAGTCAAGCTCCTTTTTTATAGCGGAGCCCTGAGGGTCAAGTATGTTCTTTTTCAGCTTAACTAAAACCCTTG